>JANQHA010000029.1 GCA_028282865.1 Oligoflexales bacterium | reverse complement strand
GTGTCTGGTGGTGGGAAAAAGCCTTTTAAGCAAAAAGGCACCGGTAACGCTCGCCAAGGTACATCGCGATCGCCGAATATGCCCGGCGGAGCTGTTGTTATGGGGCCACAACCTCGTAGTTACCGGCAGAAAGTCAACAAAAAGACCAAACAGCTGGCACTTAAGATAGCCCTTTCAGATAAAGCAAAAAATAACGGATTAGTAGTAGTCGATGATTTCGCCCTTTCTAACTACAGCACCAAGCACATATCCGGCGCACTCAGAAACTTGAAGCTGACAAGTGCTTTGCTTGCCGATGAACGAAAGGATAATTATTTACAGAAATCAGCTAATAATATTCATAAAGTTAGCGCCCTTTCTTCTGGTGATTTAAATGCTGAGAATATCCTGCGGCACGAAAGTCTTGTTATTAGCGAAAATGCGCTTAATGTATTGCAGCAAAGATTGGAGGATAACTAATTATGAACCCGTATAGTGTGTTACTTAAGCCTCTAGTCACTGAAAAAAGCAACAAGGCTCGTGAAGATAAGGCTCAATATAGCTTTCAGATTTGTTTAGATGCAGGTAAAGAGGACGTTAAGTCGGCTTTATCTAAATTATATGACGTAAAAGTAGACAAGGTGCGAACAATGATTACCCGCGGCAAGTATCGCAGGCGTGGTATGTATCTTAGTAAGCGCCCTAAAAGAACTAAGAAAGCGGTTGTGACTCTTGCTAAGGGACAGACGCTTAAGATTTTTGAAGATTAGTAATTCTAAGGTAGAGAAACGATGGCTGTAAGACAGATTAAATCAAACACTCCAGGTCAAAGAGGTATGTCGGTAATCGACTACCGCGATATCGATCAGGTAGAGCCTATGAAATCTGCGATCCGGGTTAAAAAGAAGATTAGTGGTCGTAATAACCATGGGCGTATAACAGTTAGGCACCGTGGCGGTGGTGTTAGGCGCCATTATCGGGTGATTGACTTTAAGCGAGCTAAAAGAGGTGTTGTTGGTAAGGTTGAATATATCGAGTACGATCCTAACCGAACTGCTTTTATAGCTCGTGTTTTATATGCAGACGGTGACCGAAGGTATATTCTTTGCCCAGATGGCCTTAAGAAAGGTGGTCAGGTAGTTGCCGATGAGAAGTCGGTGGATGTTAAACCTGGAAATGCTACTTTGTTATCAAACTTGCCCTTCGGTACTTTTGTCCATAATGTCGAAATGAAACCGGGTAAAGGTGGTCAGCTTGCTCGCTGCGCTGGAGTCTATTGTCAGCTAGTAGGTCGGGTTGACGGTTATGCTCAGCTTAGAATGCCTAGTGGTGAGATGAGGCGAGTTCCTGAGGGCTGCTTTGCTACGGTTGGCAGTGTTAGTAATTCGGACCATTCGAATGTCAAGTTAGGTAAAGCGGGTCGTAAAAGGTGGCTTGGTATTAGACCCACGGTCCGTGGTGTGGCCATGAACCCAGTGGATCACCCTCATGGAGGTGGTGAAGGAAGAACTTCTGGTGGCCGTCACCCATGCACTCCATGGGCTATGCCAACTAAGGGGTATAAAACTCGTAAGAATAAAAGGACGAATAAGGATATTATTCGTCGTCGTAAAAGTAATAAAGGTAAGTAGGAGTATTTGAGTGACTCGTTCAATTAAAAAAGGTCCATTCGCTGACAAGTTTCTTTTTGCAAAGGCAGAAAGAGCTAAGGCTGATAAAAAGCCGATTAAAACATGGTCGCGGCGTTCAACTATTTTCCCAGAATTTGTTGGGCTGACTTTTATGGTCCATAACGGCAAGTCATTTATTCCCGTCCATGTGTCGGAGAATATGGTTGGCCATAAGTTAGGTGAGTTTTCACCGACTCGCACTTATAGGGGCCATTCTGGCGACAAAAAAGGTAAGAAGTAGGGGTATTGAAAGATGGCAGAGTTATTTCAAGCTAAATTAAACGATATTCGGATCACTCCGAGGAAAGCTCGATTGGTCGTTGATGCTGTACGTGGTAAACCTGTGTCCGATGCTCTGGACTCCTTGAGGCTTTTAAATAAAAAAGGCGCACCGTTGGTCTCTAAATTGATTAACTCGGCGGTAGCGAACGCAACTGACCGGGCCACTGTAGATATTGATAGGCTGGTAGTATCTGAAATTTTTGTTGATGAAGGTGTTACTTGGAAGCGTTTTATGCCTAGGGCGCAAGGACGAGCTACACCGATTCGAAAGAGAACGTCACACATCACAGTTAAGCTGAAAGAGTTATAGGGGAGTTATTTAGTGGGTCAAAAAGTTAATCCAATTGGTTTTCGAGTAGGTATTAATAAGCCTTGGTCATCGGTTTGGTATGCAGACCGTGACTATGCTGCTTACCTACAGGAAGATATGAGAATACGAGACTATATCCATAAGAAGTTTGAGTCTGCTGGTGTTTCACGGGTTGATATCGAGCGAGCTTCGTCTAACTTGAAGGTTAACGTCCATTCAAGTCGACCCGGTATTATCATCGGGAAACGTGGTGCTGGCGCAGAAACTTTGAAAGATGAGTTGGTTCGTAAGTGTAAGATTAAATCAGGTGAACCTACATTAAACGTGTTTGAAGTTAAGCGTCCAGATTTGGATTCTAAATTAGTTGCGTTAAGTATTAAGACTCAGCTTGAGCGAAGGGTTTCGTTCAGGCGAGCAATGAAAAAGGCTATGGCCAGCGCTACTAAAGCTGGGGCGAAAGGAATAAAGGTATCGGTGAGTGGTCGCCTGGGTGGAGCTGATATGTCCAGAACTGAGCGTTATCGTGAGGGTCGTGTACCCCTCCATACGATTCGAGCAGATATTGACTACGGCACAGCCGAGGCTTTGACTACTTATGGAATTATTGGGATCAAAGTTTGGATTTTTAAAGGCGATACCTTGATAGAAGCTCAAGGATAGAAGGGTTGTTGAGGACAGAATATGTTATCTCCTAAAAAAATGAAGTTTCGAAAGAAGCATAAAGGCCGCATTCGAGGAAATGCTGAGCGAGGAACTCACCTAGCTTTTGGTGAATTTGGTTTGCAGGCTGTTGAGAGTGGTAAGATCACCGCTAGGCAAATAGAGGCGGCTCGTATTGCGATGACCCGTGCGATTAAACGTGGTGGCCAGGTTTGGATTAAAATTTTTCCGGATAAGCCTGTTACTAAAAAGCCCGCTGAAGTTCGTATGGGTAAAGGTAAAGGCTCGGTTGATCATTATGTCGCTCCGGTCCGCCCTGGTCGTGTTTTGTATGAAATGACTGGCGTAGACCCTCAAGTCGCTAAGGCCGCTTTAACTCTAGCGGGTTCAAAGCTTCCTATTAAAACTAAACTATTGATTAAAGGTGAGGATCCCTGGAGCTAATGGATATTCAAAAAATAACATATGATGAGATAAATGGTTATGAGGCTGACCGCCTTCGTGAATACGAAGGTGAACTTCGGACTAAGCTCGCTGAAATGCGGATGGATGTTTATCAGGCTGCAGCGGATTCTAATCGAAGTAAAAAGGCTCTTAAGAAAAACTTGGCCCGAGTTCTGACTGTTAAAAATGCGAAGATCAAGGCCGCAGAAAATAAGGTAGGTGCTTAAAGTGACCAGTTCGGTAACACACGTAATTGAGAAGAAAGCTAAGCCGGTATCGTGCGTTGTAGTAAGTGACTCTATGGATAAATCGCGAGTCGGAGTTCTTGAAAGAAACGTCAAGCATCCGACTTATAAGAAGTATATTAAACGCACGACTAAACTAATGTTTCATGATGAAAAAAATGAAACAAAGGTTGGTGATAAAGTTTTAATTGAACCATCTAGGCCTTATAGCGCGAAAAAGAAATTTTGTTTGGTTAAGGTTGTTGCCGCGGCGCGTTAAGGCTTAGGTTAAGGGAGTGAAGATATGATACAGATGGAAACCGTTTTGGAGAGTGGAGACAACTCCGGTGCAAAGCGGTTAAAGTGCTTCAAGGTTTTAGGTGGTAGCAAGAAAAACTTTGCTACTGTAGGGGATATTATTGTTGTCTCCGTTAAAGAAGCAATACCACAAAGCAAGGTAAAGAAGGGAACGGTGCATAAAGCGGTGGTCGTTAGAACTCGTAAAGAAATCATGAGACCAGACGGTTCAACTATTAAGTTTGATGAGAATGCCGCCGTTTTATTAAAGGGAAAAGATACCGAACCAGTTGGTACTCGTATTTTTGGACCTGTTGCTCGGGAGATCCGATCAAAGGGTTTTATTAAAA
>JANQHA010000682.1 GCA_028282865.1 Oligoflexales bacterium | reverse complement strand
GGGTGAATCTGAAACCCTTGTTCCATGATGTACTGGATCTCACTTTGTTTGTCTTTGGGCACTTCGTAAATAACATGAGAGATGTTCCTTTCTTCGGTTAGCTTACGAACCATTGAAGAAAGTGAAACACTTTTGGTATAGTCTTTTTCAATCCCAAATTTACCGATTCTTGCGACTACGTTGTTAGTCTTGCCAGCTAGGTCGACGTTAAACGTCTCTAAAAAAAAATACCCAATAATTCGGCTACTGTCACCAGATGTTATACCTAAAATCTCAATATCCGGAGAATCAGCAGCCTTACGAAATTGCCCAAGATTCCAGTTATTCGATCCAGCAAAATTTGGACTTTCGATTCTAGTTAACTGCCAAAGGTTCTCAGCATCAATAGTCACAATCTTCAGAATATTACAATTACCGGAGATAAACATAGACAGGGTTACGAACAAAAAAAATCTCATCATGGGTCCCTCATGTATATAATTAACTTGATTCGGATTTAGTTTCGATATCATCGCTCTTCAGCAGATTATGCACAGTCCCTAAACTGACCTTCATATCCTTTGCAATTTTTCGCAGACTCATACCTTGATTTCTAAGGGTTAACGCTCGATGCCTTTTTTCATCATCAATCACTCGAGGAGCACCTAGTTTGACCCCACGTTTTTTTGCTGCTTCTAAACCAGCCTTGACACGTGCGACTATGGTTTCTCTTTCAATCTCGGCAATCTCGGCAAATGCCGCTAGCATCGTTCTTCGAAATGGGTTTTCATGTCCCAGGTTTAAAACGGGTTGAGTTACCGAGACAAATGCTACGCCAGCTTCGTCTAGGTTCAAAAGATACCTAATCGCAGTGGTAGCATGGCGGCTAAATCTGTCTAATCGGTAAACTATAATCGTATCTATTTCATGCTTATAAGCAGCATCGAGCAGAGCTTGAAAACCAGGGCGGTTTACAGTCTTGCCCGAGATGCCTTCATCGGTAAAAACCTTAGTATGGGTAGGCCTCTTGTCTTCGGGAAGATCACTGATCCACTTTTCCACTGCTTGGCGTTGACTGTCTAGGTCTTGCTTCTCGGTGGATACGCGATAATAAATAGCTACTTTCTTCATCTGAGCTTCCCTGTCCGGAACCGTTAAGTAACAACTTCATTATGTTAGCATATATCGGGTTTATAGGCGATTAAATAGGCCGAATCAGCCTATGCTGCTCTGTCATCTTGCTTCTCGATCGATTCTATAGGAAGAGTTAGTACGAAGCAGGTGTTTTCACATGAATTGTCGATGATTAAATTACCATGGTGCTTCTCAGCGATCTTCTTAGATACACTAAGGCCAAGACCGGTTCCCTTACCTATCTCTTTTGTAGTAAAAAGAGGGTCCATAATTTTGTCTTGCAACTCCTTAGGAATTCCTTTGCCACTATCTGTAAACTCAATCTTGATAAAACCATCTGCCTCGATTGCAGAAATACGAATCCATTTCTCACCATCTTCCTCGGAAAGTGCATCTGCGGAGTTGTTGATCAAATTAATCGCTATTTGTAAGATCTGTGACCTATTAGCCTTAAACTCTAAGGATTCATTTAATGACGCATAGTCAATGCTGACCCCTAACTTATCTAATTTTGACTGGCAGAAAACAAGGCTGTCCGTTACAACCTCTTTTGCATTTATAACCTGCTGAGCTTCTTCCTGATCATTGCGGGCAAAAGTAAGAAGGTCCTTAATAATCTTTTCAACTTTCAACGCTGTTCCGTGGATTTCGTCTGTAAACTTAGGAATTAACTCCGTTCTATTCCCTGACTCAATCACTTTTTTAATATGCCCAGCCCTTAGTAAAATAGCGGCTAGTGGAGTGTTAATCTCATGAGCTATATTTCCAGCAATTTCTCCTAATGCGGTAAACCTGCTACTAGAAGCAAGCTGTTTCTCCTTTTCGAGCAGACGGTCCGTATTTTTGTTCAGAGCGGTTAGAACGCTAAAGTATCGTTTCGCAATCTGACCATAGTCGCTGTGGATATCAAAATCGGTCTTCTCCTCTAAGGTCGAATTCTGATCCACCTTCATAATATTTAGTAAGCTGCGCAGTTCAGTGTCGGCCCCATGCTCCGATACGTTCAATCCAATTTTTTCCTCTTCGATTAAAACTCTTATTGGAACGAACTTTGAAAAAAATCTTAGCAGAACATAAGCTAAACCAAAGCTCCACATTCCTACTACAGCAACCCCTATTAACTGAGTTTTTATCTGCTCAAACCTAGACAGTCCGGTACCTAAATCTTCAAGGTTGCCAAATATTCCTACTGCAATCGTCCCCCAGATACCTGCAGCTAAATGAACCGGGATAACCGAAACCACATCATCAATCCTATACTTGTACAATATTTTGGTTACCAACTCTGCTATAGCCACTCCAATCAAAGCAATAACAGCTGCTTCATCAACATTTATGA
>JANQHA010000579.1 GCA_028282865.1 Oligoflexales bacterium | reverse complement strand
CTAATTATGTGCATAATAAATTATACTAACGTCTGTGTAGCGAAGTGTGATTACTGTGCGTTCTATAAACTACCTCACCAAAATGGCACCTACTTATTAACTTACGAGCAGATTAAGGAGAAAATTGACGCCGTTCAGAAGCTAGGTGGAACCATGGTTGGTTTTAATGGGGGGTTTCACCCTAAGCTTAAATTGGATCACTATGCCGATATCTTTTCGAAGGTAAGGCATGACTACGGTGATAGCTTGGAGTTTTATGGAATGACGGTCGCCGAGTTTATGTTTTCTTGTAAACTTTCTAAACTTGACTATAAGACCGGCGCAAAACTTCTTAGGAACAATGGCTCTCAGTGGATCACTGGAGGCGGCGCTGAGATTCTTGATGACAACTTCCGAGAAAGACACAGCCCAGGTAAATATAGAGTGGATGACTACTTTAATGCACAAAAATCAATTCTCGAAGCTGGAATTGGCTCTACGGCGACTATGGTTATCGGCTTTGACGAAGATTTAAACGAGCGGTTTAACCACCTCAAGAGGCTTCGAACCTTCCAAGACGAAAACAATAATGGCCTGCACAGTTTTCTTTGTTGGACTTATAAGCCTTATCATACAGAACTAGGAGGCAAAGAGGTTTCAACCGAAGAGTACTTGAGATGGCTTGCCATTAGCAGGATATACCTCGATAATATTGTTCATATTCGAACCTCAGTCTTAACCAAAAATGAAGAAGCATTGAAAGGGCTGCTTTACGGCGCTAACGATTTCGATTTGCCGTCGGAAGATGAGGTAACCCAAAAAGCTGGCGCAACCATAAGCACCGAATTTGAAAAAATTTTAGAGACTTGTAAAAATATCGGAATTAAACCTATAAAAAGAAAGCCTTTTCAACTCAAAAGTAAATCGATTGAACTAGATACTTAAACCTTTAGCGCTCTAGAGCTCGGCATATTCTTCCCAGTCAAGTATAATAATAAAAGCTAGCCACCCGAAAACAATTAACCAAAGTCACAACATGAGCCTGAAAATACCTTTAGCATTACTATGTTTAATATTTATATATCAATCAGCAGAAGCACGACCATATCGAAGCCAAAAGCAAATTAAAGTATATTTCAAAGAAGCTAGCAGCAAGCACTCGGAAACTGTAAGGTATCATCACCTAGGCTACTCCGAAAAACAAAAAGATATTTTTTATATAACGATAACAAAAACTAAAGCGACTAAAAATACCCCTGCAATATACTTTAATGGCAGCCATCACGGAAATGAAAAACTTAGTGCTGAAATCGTTTATCAGCTAGCGAAGTTCATTGTTGAATACCAGGATTCAAGTTTAATCGACTCTGTATTAAGGAATAACGTAATTATTCTGCAACCTATCGTCAATCCCGACGGACTCCAACTTAACACGCGATCTAATGCATTAGGCCGTGATCCGAATCGTGACTATCCTTTTCCAGAAAGAGATGAGCACGAATCATTCCGCCTGAAAGAGACCAAACTAGTAAAGAAAATCCTAGACAACCACCGAGTCGAAGCAGCTATAAGCTTTCACTCTGGGATGAAAGGGGTGCTATGGCCATGGTGTTACTCGGAAAAACAAACCACTGATCACAATATTTTTAGAGAATTAGCGATACGCATCGCGAAAGCAATGAGCCTTAGTACCTTCGAGCAATCATACTTTAACTATCCCAGTAGAGGTGAATTTATCGACTATGCATATATGAAGCATAGAACTCTCGCCTTAACTGTTGAATTAAGTGAGCCAAGTTATTCTGATTTTAAAAAGCAGGCCTCTAGTATTCAGCGGGCGATAGCTGGATCCGTAGAGTTTTTAAAGGCACTTCAATTACTTCGACAAGGAGAGTTAGAGTACACACCGAGATTCGACCGCGATAGCTCTCGCTGATCTCAGGCAATTACATAGCGGTAGCCCACGGATATCTCACACAAAAACCTCGCGAGAAAAACTTACACCGTGAATCCAATGCTGCCCTATACTTTCTGCATATTTACGCAGAGAGTTTTCAGAGCCTAATGCACGTCTATTTTTTTTGAACAATTCACTCAGCCACGTAGCACCACATTTGATTTTGAAACCTATTCTATCAAAAATATCTGGAGCATCGGCTGGAATATAGCCACGTTTTCCTTCTACAATACATCTACCGTACCAGTCTACAAGAGCAATATACTCCTCGACATTCATATCAATAAAAGGGTCAGGTGAAAGCCCATCTGATGCTCGTTCAATCGGTGAAAGAAAATTCCTGCGAGGTTTAACTCGCAGGCTGGTATCAATTAAAGAATGAATTCGGTCCTGAATCGAACAAAAATCCGAGTCTTCAGGCGAGTCAGATAATCCAGCTCGCACTGGATTCAAATCAATATACGTCCCGGCCGCTAAAACGGCGGCGTCATCCAATAACGCCTGAGATTTAAATCTTCCTTCCCAAAATCGCCCCTTCACTCCGTCTTCTTTGTTAGCTTTTCGTGCAATATACTCACATAAACACCTCATAAACCATGACAAAGATGAGAGTCTCTTACGACGCTCCATAAGCCACTTTTTATCATTCAACCATTCATGGCGAATGATACTCGGGATTTCAATAGGTCTGGAAGTTGACACGCAACTTATCTTAGGAAATAGCCTCCACCACCGCTCAACAATCTCCTCATCAGGCACCTGCTCTGCCAGATCAGGCCTAATGCGTATGTTAATATGAAAGTGGTTACACATTACCGCATAATTTCCAATATCAACAAAAAAGCATTGACTCAGAAACTCAATACGATCTTCGACCCAAAGCTTTCTGTGGTCATAATTCACCTCATTAAGCTCGTCATAACCACACAGGTGTGCCCGCCTAACACAACGGCTAGTGCAATGATAGGTTCCAACTACTTCAGGGTCCACGATACATTTTCTAGCGAAACTTGGCATAATGCCTCCTTAAAAAAAGTTAATCTCCATGTGTATCTATGCCCTATTTTGGATAGCAAATTCGACTGATATTGACCTTTAAGTAAAAAATGTCACCTAAAGACAAAAAAAATTCAAACTCAGACAACCAATTTTGGTCAAGTACAGATCTAACGTAGTACATAAAAACTAGAGGTGGTTGTCTGAGTTTACAAATTAGTACAAAAGAATCAGGAATGGTTGTCTGAAATTAGCAAGCTTAACGTATACACTGATAGCGCTGAGACATTGCCACTATCTCTTCAAAGCTAACTCCAGATTGCGAGCTAACAAAATATTCGTGATATTTTCCGTCACCAAGATTTACCGGTATAATGAAACACCCGCCTTCTAAAGATGGCTTCGTATTACCTTGGTTATAAATACAAGGATGACCACTTTCTTGGTTAAAGTAAGTTGTTTGGTTATTTAAAATAACAATTGACTCAGGGCCAAACTTTTCTGCAACAACTCTTTTTTGCACCTGACCTCCGGAACATTTTTTCCCCTTGTTCATCTTGCTGACAATATACTTAGTCCAGTCACCGGCCTCCTTTAAACATGAACCAGATTGACCTAACAAACATTCTAAGCCACCGGGCGAACTCTCAGATCCGTCTTTCGAACCATTTTCTGGAGTAAACAGAGCAGTTGCTCTAAAATAAGTCGGAACCCTCGGGTCCATTGCACTTAAGCTCCTCTTATAGGTCCACTGCCGATTCGAATGATCACTAACAGTTAATTGCAAATTATGATTTTTGTAACTTTGATCTGGATAGGAAAACATTTTATGATAATCATCCTGAGGATTACCAGCTACTACAGGCACTGAAACTGGAGCACCGTTTTCATTTACTAGAGACCAGGAAGATGAGATACCATTCATATTTGCTTTGCGATCGTTAGATTTAAGTTGAACTGCACAACCTATATTTGCACCGCTATTAGATGCAGGAGCGTCCCCGACTATAAAACAACTTAAATACGCCCCGCCAACCATTACTGGTTCGTCAGCCGTTTCAGACTCACCGTCACCACTATCACGCTCGCTACCAGCAGTCTTTTTATCTTGACTAAAATTACCGCTAGAACACCCTAAAAAGCTAAGGCATACCCCGAACCCTAAGAGCCTGATTAAACGAATCAACATTTGGTGATTCCCCTTCCGATAATCGTATGCAATAAGTTGCAATAACATTATCGTCCGGGTGCCCCGGGGACTTTACCAATTTCCTAGTAATAGATTTTTTATAAATGAAATCAAATACTTAAGCCGGCGCATTATCCTCAATTATTTGGCTGATGCAAGCTAATGGTTTTACATTGACCTACCCCACCCGCTTAGCTAACATCCAGATCATGGATAAAAGCCTGAAATATCAAACTGGTTTTGGAAACGAGCTCGCTAGCGAAGCAATTGAAAACGCCCTACCAGATGGGATGAACAGCCCGCAGAGACCACCCCTCGGCCTTTATGCGGAACAACTCAGTGGCACTGCATTCACAGCCCTTCCGCATGAAAACCAGCGAAGCTGGCTATACCGTATCGAGCCATCTGTAAAACACTCCCGGCTTGAGCCAGTTAAGCAGTCTAACTTCCTTAGCGCTTGTCCAAGCTCAGGCATTGCTGAGCCAAACCAACTCAGGTGGGACCCGTTTCCCTACCCGAAATATGAATCAGATTTTATCGATAGTATTTTTACCTTGGCTGTGAATGGCAGCGTCCTCTCTCAGACAGGTAGCGCAATTCATATCTATGCAACAAACAAATCTATGGAAGCACGCAGTTTCCTAAATGCCGATGGACATTTATTGATCGTACCGCAAGAAGGTTCCATGATTGCAATGACTGAAATGGGCCGTTTAAAAGTTCAACCAGGTGAGATTCTAGTAATTCCTCGGGGAATTAAGTTCTCTATGAAACTTTTAGATAAACAAGCCCGAGGCTATATTTGTGAGAATTATGGCGCACACTTTCGCTTGCCTTACCGTGGAGCTATTGGCGCAAATGGTTTAGCTAACCCTAGAGACTTCCTTTATCCAGAAGCTGCATATGAAGATAGCAGCGAAACTTACCATTTAACAAAAAAGTTTGCTGGACAGCTTTTCAATGCTGAACAGCCTTCTTCACCGTTTAATGTTGTAGCGTGGCATGGTAACTATGCTCCGTATAAGTACGACTTAGCAAAATTCAATACGATAGGTACAGTTAGCTTCGACCACCCAGACCCTTCAATATTCACAGTGCTAACTTCTCCAACTACCGCACCTGGGGTCGCAAATCTAGATTTCGTCATCTTCCCCCCACGGTGGATGGTTGGCGAAAATACGTTTCGCCCTCCATGGTACCATCGTAACATCATGAGTGAATTTATGGGGCTTATTCACGGGGCTTACGATGCAAAGCCTGGCAAAGGTTTCGCACCTGGAGGTTCAAGTCTACATAGTTGCATGAGTGCTCACGGCCCTGACTCCGAGGCATTCACCAATGCTACTGAAGCTGAACTTAACCCTGAAAAAATAGATAACACTTTAGCGTTTATGTTTGAGTCTTGTTTTGTTTACTTGCCAACACCTATCGCTACAGAACACCCAACGCTACAAAAAGATTATATAGAGTGTTGGCAGGAACTGAAGTCTCATTTTACCCCTTAACCGGTGACCATATGAATAGCTCCAAACAACCCAACATCTCTAAATGGCAAGAGAAGGCGAAAAAAGACCTGCGAGGAAAACCTTTAGAGTCTCTCAACCGAATGACTCCAGAAGGTATAGAGATAAAGCCACTTTATACCTCCGCTGATATCAAAGACATTCCCTTTACCGACTCACTCCCCGGACTAGAGCCATACACTCGAGGTCCGCGCGCCAGCATGTATACGGTGCGACCATGGACCATCCGTCAATACGCCGGTTTCTCCACAGCACATGAATCAAATGCTTTCTATCGAAAGAACCTGGAAGCAGGACAAAAAGGACTTAGCGTAGCATTTGACCTTGCTACACACAGGGGATACGATTCCGATCATCCACGGGTTGTAGGTGATGTGGGCAAAGCCGGCGTCGCCATCGACTCTGTAGAAGATATGAAGATACTTTTCGATAAAATTCCGCTAGATCAGATGAGTGTATCGATGACTATGAACGGGGCAGTGCTACCTATCCTCGCCGCTTATATAGTTGCCG
>JANQHA010000448.1 GCA_028282865.1 Oligoflexales bacterium | reverse complement strand
GGTCGCGGCCCTGATACCGCAATTTATAATAGCGTCAAGCAGTTGATCGTCTATAAGATTGGGCTTATATCTGCGAATCGATACATGGCTTTGCATATGATTTAAAAATAGGTCGTATTTGTCCATCTCATCGTCTTATCAATGTAAGGTTGTTATTGATTCTTTAACTAACCTTCGCCGCCGCACTACTGAGGACACTTTCCCTGCAGTATGATATCACTTTGTGCGACAAACCAACCCGTAATCAGAACCCGTAGCTCACACTCTTGTGTGTCGGTGTGACGAATAAAGAATATTTCCCGGCTTCCTCTACGCACGGTAGAGTAAGTCTCTCTTTTGTAGTAGGCATTATACTTTGTTGCTTTTGGGTTTGAGAAGAATTTAGGATTTTCCTCTTTAGTCGTATTATCTAGTCTATAGTCCGAAACAAGAGCTTCATCACCTTCCATAATTGTAACTTTTACGAAATTCTTTTCAGTTTTATGAATGGTTGCTTTCCACTCTACCCCTTTGAGCTGCCATTTTGGAGATGAATCCTCGACTTTTTCGCTCTTTGATTTTTTCTTGGTTTCGTCTTCGGCACGGACATTTTTTTGGGGTTGGTTATTCGTAGCATTAACTGGTTTTGGCGGTGTGACCGGGCTGACGGGGTCTTTCTTAGGTTTATTCTTTGCCTCCGGCGTATTAACCGGCTCGCTTGCGGCAGGCTCGTCGTTTTTATTCTCGTCAGGGTTCTTATAAACTACACGGGTTTTCTCCTCACGACCACATTGGGTGATGAGCATTCCGGCAATCACTAAAACAAAAAAATGATAAGTAAATCGAACCATTTAGCACCTCAATCTGCGGCATAGCAGTTTCGGGGAATATATCACCATTAAAAAAAATATCAATATTAATAATGTTTTATAAAATTGGATAAAATATAATAAAATTATGGGGTTGTGTCTTCTTACGGATGGATGTCTTGAACTCAGTGGTGTAGCATAGACTTTTGAGGATAGGGGGTGTCTATGAAATATTCAGCTTTCAAGCTTTTGGTTACCCTAGGTGTGGTTTTTTATGGGTCAAGCTGCGCTACTAGAGGCACTTCATTTCCGTCAGATATCAGCTGGATAGAAAAAACTGTGACAAAAAAGGAAGACGTAAAAAACTTATTAGGGGTGCCTTTTCAGGTCGGATATGCTTCTGGAAAACCAACCTGGATCTATGGCTATTATCAGTACCGCCTCTTTGGCGCCAGCCATACTAAGGAGCTTAAATTTTATTGGAACAGAGATGGAACGGTTTCAAACTTTGCTTTTACCTCAAGCTTTCCTGACGACGTCAACCAAGGAACCTCACCGACGATGGAAAAATGAATATTCATCGACCCGACCCACTACTACCCGATGAAAATGGCTTTTTTGGCAGCTACGGTGGCTGCTACGTACCAGAGGTAATATACCCAAACTTAAAACAGTTGGACGAAACTTTTAAAGAGTGCGCTCATTCCGAGTCATTTTGGCAAGAGTATGTGTCTTTGCTACAGGAATATAGTGGTAGGCCTACTCCTATCACCTTTGCATCAAGGCTTACGGATAAGTTTGGTGGCGGGAAGATTTATATAAAGAGAGAGGACCTAAACCACAGCGGCGCACATAAAATGAATAACGTTTTAGGCCAGGGACTGGTTGCCAAAAGACTTGGAAAGACTAGGGTGATTGCAGAAACTGGTGCCGGCCAGCACGGAGTGGCGACTGCTATTATGGCTGCCAAGCTAGGCCTCGATGCAAGTATATATATGGGTGCAGAAGATATCGAGCGCCAACGTCCGAATGTTTTTTGGATGGAACGTATGGGAGCAAAAGTTATATCGGTGGAAGCAGGTAGTCGCACTTTAAAGGATGCCATCAATGAGGCGATGAGAGACTGGTCTACCAATTTAGATAGCACCCACTATGTTCTAGGGACAGCTTGCGGACCTCATCCTTTTCCTGCCATGGTGGCCTTTTTCCAAAGTGTGATTGGTCTCGAGGCCAAGTTACAACTCGAAGAGTTGGGAGCAAGTATTTCGCGTGTTTATGCCTGTGTTGGTGGAGGTTCTAACGCACTTGGAGTGTTTCAGGGCTTCATGAATAACGGCCCCGAGCTCGTGGCGGTAGAGGCTGGCGGAAAAGGGGTAGGACCCGGTGAGCATGCGAGTCGGATTGCTGGCGGACAGGGAACAGTCGGCATCGCCCAGGGTTATAAAACTGTTTTTTTGCAGGATGAGAATGGCCAGATGTTAGATACTCATTCAGTTTCTGCGGGCTTGGACTATGTCGGTATATCGCCGATTCTTGCTAATATGACCGAGGAAAAAAAGGTTCGCATTGAACGCGCAT
>JANQHA010000394.1 GCA_028282865.1 Oligoflexales bacterium | reverse complement strand
CTATTACCGCTAACTTCCGGGAAGGCCTTTCTGTACTTCAGTACTTTACTTCTACCCACGGTGCTCGTAAGGGTCTTGCTGATACGGCTTTAAAGACTGCAAGTTCAGGGTATCTTACTAGGCGATTGGTCGATGTGGCCCAAGACTCAACCGTGTCGATCTACGATTGTAATACCGATAAGGCTATTAGTATTTCTGCGATTCGCGAAGGCCAGGAAATTAAAGAGAGCGACGGTGAACGGGTCCTTGGTCGTGTAGCTCATGAAGATGTAAAAGATGCTCGCACTGGAGAGTTGTGTTGCTCCAAAGGTGACGTTATCGACATTGAGATTGCTGATAAAATTGATGCGCTGGGCATAGAAATTGTTAAGGTTCGCTCCCCATTGACCTGCGCAGCTCGTTTTGGTGTTTGTGCAAAGTGTTACGGTAGGGATCTAGCGACCGGGCGATTGATCAATGTTGGCGAAGGTGTTGGAGTTATTGCGGCACAGTCTATTGGTGAACCGGGAACTCAGCTCACAATGCGTACCTTTCACTTTGGTGGTACTGTTACTCACACCGTAGAAACTAATACGATTGAGACTGCTTTTTCAGGGCGTGCGGAGTTTGAAAACTGTCGAACTATTGTTAATCGCGAAGGTCAGGAAGTTGTTCTTTCAAGAGCTGGTGAGATTAAAATTTTCGACCTCAATACGAACGAGCTTCGAGAAACCTATCCGATTCCCTACGGAAGTACCCTCAAGATTAAAGACAAGCAGGAAGTTGAGGCTGGCTTAGCTCTAGCTGAGTGGGACCCGTTTGCTGTGTCGATTATTGCTGACACTGAAGGTCGAGCTAATTTCATTGACTTAGAGGAAGGACGGTCTATCGAAGAGCGTGTCGATGAGATCACCTTCTTGACTAGGAAGGTTGTGATTGAAACGAAAGGCACGACCCTAAAACCGGTCATTGAGCTAGTCGATGCTAATGGTGATGTGGTTAAAAGTGGGAGCAAAGCTGCTCACTATACTTTACCTGTCGGCGCCCAAATTTTTATTGATAATGGCGCGCAGATTAAAGCTGGTGACATCATTGCTAAGATACCTCGAGAAGCATCTAAAACCAAAGATATCACCGGTGGTCTTCCAAGGGTTGCTGAGCTATTTGAAGCTCGTAAACCCAAGGACGCAGCTGTTATGGCTGAGATTGCTGGCACGGTGTCTTATGGTGCTGATACCAAAGGTAAACGCAAGGTGATCATTACTAGCGACGATGGTGAAGAGGTAAGTGAGTATCTTATTCCCAAAGGCCGGCACGTTATTGTTGGTGAAGGTGATTATATTCGGATGGGCGAGCATATCGTCGATGGAGCACAGAATCCGCACGATATTCTTCACATATTAGGAATGATTGCTCTTTCCGAGTATATCGTTAAAGAAATTCAAGATGTTTACAAACTTCAAGGCGTGAAGATTAATGATAAGCATATCGAGGTTATCGTTCGTCAGATGCTTAGAAGAGTGAAGATTTTGGATCCAGGCGATAGCGAGTTTTTACCAGCTCAGCAGGCTGATAAACTGCTAGTAGATGATGCGAACCAGAAAATAACTGAGGCTGGCAAGCAACCGGCGACTTATGAGCTGGTTCTACTTGGTATTACCAAGGCATCGCTTTCTACTGAAAGCTTTATCTCGGCAGCTTCTTTCCAAGAAACGACTAAGGTTCTTACCGAAGCTGCTGTGAATGCTAAGGTTGATCACCTACGCGGGCTGAAAGAGAATGTTATTATGGGGCGGCTGATTCCAGCAGGTACAGGAAGCCGCTTCTATAAGGACCTGAAGTCTAAGGTTGCCGGAGCTGAGGAAGAGGCCTCAGATGATATAAGTGCTGAGGCTGCGGCAGCGGTGGTGGGAGTAAGTACGAATCCTGAAACGGCTAGTACAGGAACGTCTCCGCTGAATTAAGCCTTGCTAAAATGGGCAGTGTTTGTTACTGATACTGCCTCTAATTTTCGATTTATGATTGGATTAGGAAGATATGCCAACAATTAATCAGCTGATTGCCAATGGGCGGAAGTTACAGAAGAATCGATCCAAATCACCGGCTCTTAAAGAGTGCCCTCAGAGGCGAGGTGTTTGTGTTCGGGTATATACCAGAACCCCTAAGAAGCCTAACTCAGCGCTTAGGAAAGTAGCACGTGTTCGACTTACAAATGGTATAGAAGTTAACTCATACATCGGTGGTGAAGGGCACAACCTTCAGGAGCATAGTGTTGTGCTTATCCGAGGTGGTAGGGTGAAAGACTTACCAGGTGTTCGTTATCACATAGTTCGTGGTTCACTTGATACTAGCGGTGTGAGTGCACGTCGAAGAGGACGTAGTAAATATGGCGCTAAGCGTCCTAAGGGTTAAACGGAGAGTTCTGAATGTCGAGACGTCGAGAGATAAAACCAAGAAAAGTTCTTCCAGATCCTAAGTATAAAGAAGAATTAGTTACCAAGTTTATGAACTGTATGATGCTGCATGGAAAAAAATCTGCTGCAGAAAAAGCATTTTATGGAGCTATGGATATCATTGATGCCTCTGGTCAAGAGGGTATCACCGTTTTTAAAGATGCTGTAGAGAATGCCAAGCCACTTTTGGAGGTCAAATCTAGACGTGTTGGTGGCTCTAACTATCAGGTACCTATAGAGGTTCGACCTGCAAGGCGTCAGGCTTTAGCTATTCGGTGGATTATCGAGTTTGCTCGTAAACGTTCATCAGGTGGTATGAAGGATAAATTGGCAGCCGAGTTGCTAGACTGTTTTAATAAACGGGGTGCGACTATTAAGCGTCGAGAAGACGTTCATAAGATGGCGGAAGCTAACAAGGCCTTCGCTCATTATCGTTGGTAGATGTCTGCTACAAAGTCAAATGACCTTCTAAGAAATATTGGCATCATGGCGCACATTGATGCCGGTAAAACTACTACCACTGAGCGCATCCTTTACTACACTGGTAAAATTCATAAAATTGGTGAGGTCCACGAGGGGACCGCGACCATGGACTGGATGGTCCAAGAGCAGGAGCGCGGGATTACGATTACCTCGGCGGCAATCAGCTGTGAGTGGGATGGTCACCGAATTAA
>JANQHA010000492.1 GCA_028282865.1 Oligoflexales bacterium | reverse complement strand
GATTGCAGCCAAAACAGCTGAAACTAAAATACCGGTAGCAGAAGAACTCGCTAACTTAGTTACAAGATATATCCGCACATTACGCTCAACCTCATTCGCGACACCAGTATTTGAAAGCTTTAAAGGACCCCCGGTTAATAAAAAAGCGACAAACAATACAACCAAAAAAGTATCGCTAACCGCCGTCAGCATGGTCCCCGCTGCCTTCTGCAAGTAATCGAAAATAGGAAGCTCGTTTAGCGACTCGTATATTCTGCCTTGCTGCAAGAGCTCACTTGGAACCCCCATTTTTGTGAGAAACCCAAGAAAGTCGACAACCAGGATCATTAGACTTTCTTTATAACCATCGATATTAACTAGAGCAGTCTTTATCGAAGAGCTGACAATTAAAGACGCAAGCAAAATACCTAATACAACAACTCCAGCAGTTGCAAAAAAAGCTAGATTTCTAGGCATTTTCAGCTTAGTTTGCATCACGTCGACCAAAGGAGATACAATAAATGCAATAAATCCTGCGAGCACGAAAGGAACCATAATGCTTCGGGTATAAATCAACGCAGCGGCAAGACAGAACACCGCAATGACCATGAGTGACAACTCCGAGACTTGGCGGCCTTTAAACACCGATTCCATATAATCTCCTTACTTGAGGATTTACTTGCAATAACATTAGGCTAGCACTTTAGTCATGAAAAATAACCATGAAAAATACCTTGAGAGATACGCTGAGCCCATTGCCCAAGATTTAGTCGCAAAGGGACATTTCCCGAAGAACAAGTGGGGCTCAGTTCTCGTAATTCCGTGTTATGCGGAAATAGACCTTCTGCAGTCTTGCCTAGAAAGCATTGAGAGCGCTGCCGCCAAGCAAACAAGACGTCCCCTTATTATTATAGTCATCAACCGTAAGTCATCTGATACCGAAGAAGTCATTGAGCAGACCCAGAAATGCTTAGATCTATTTGATGATTTGCCCAGCACGAAAATTTCAAATCAGCTGACTTTAGTAAAAAGCAAATCGTTTGACAGTTTGGTCATCGATTATGCGAGAGCCTATACTTTTGACGATCGGCAGGGAGTCGGCTTAGCACGAAAGATTGGCTGTGACTGCGCTGTAGCACTGATTTATAGAAATAAAATTGACTGTTCATGGATTCTAACAAGCGATGTAGATGTTAAGTTTCCAGATGACTTTTTTGAGCCAATAGGTTCCTGCAACGCCGCTGCTATTAACTTAAATTTCAGACATATTCCTATAGACACGAGTAATTATAGCTGGCAGGCCCTTCAGTTATACGAAGTATCGCTACGCTACTATGTCCTCGGGCTTCATTACGCTAGATCTCCCTACTGCTACCATTCGATCGGAAGCACACTGTGCATTAATTCGAGCGCCTACGTGTCAGTGCGGGGCTTCCCAAAACGACTGGCTGGAGAGGACTTTCACATACTCTGTAAACTCTCTAAAGTAGGGGCAATCAAAAGATCTCTAGGAAAAGAGGTTTTGATCAAAGACCGCCCATCGACAAGAGTGCCTTTTGGGACAGGTGTAGCCGTTGATAAAATGATTACAACGCCGAGGCTTCTAGCTCAGCATACTTTTTATCATCATCATTGTTTTGAAGCACTTAGGCAATGGCTTGATAAGGTGCCTCTGCTATTTGATAGCTCAACAAATCTAAAGACTATTTTTTCCAAGCAAGATAACAAGTTACTTACTCAAGAAGTCATATTTACCCTAGATAAACAGTTAGGCCTGAGGTCAGGGCTAAGCGCCATCAAATGCAAATCTAAAACTCAAGAGTCATTTAGAAAACACTTTAACATCTGGTTTGATGCGCTCAAAACTTTGAGGTTCATTCATATATTACGAGACCAGCTATTTCAAAACCTTCCCGCCATAACAGCACTGACGAATGCGCCGTTTTTATCCGACGTGAACATTAGCGACGTCGACTCCATCGAGGATATTTTTAATAAGGTTAGGGCTCTCGAATACGAGATATTCGCAAGATTATAGATTTAGCAAACTTTTTACATCTAAGTGGTTTTCTAGCCAATCTGCAACTCGATCGTATTCGCGAAATTTTCTCGAAGATACAAACTCGAGGCCGGACCTATCAATATCAAATTTCTTTGCTAAGCACTTTAAAACATGGTGGCGGAAATGATCGTTTTCAAAAAGACCGTGAATCATGGTACCGATAGTCTCATTGTTATACGAACCGTCAAACTCCTCAGAGCATTTACGAGCTCCCCGTTTGGTGATTCTAAAAAGCTTCTTAGAGCCCGAATGAAAGGCAAACCTACCACAATGAATTTCATAACCTTTCCAGTCACTGCCGCCAGCTCCCGCAATCACACCCACATCGTCCGAACAAAGATTTACCAGAGACAACTCAGTGATTTTAGGGCGTTCAAAATGAATATCAAAGTCTAGTAATCCAAGCGCTGGCACCTCTTTTTCGCTGCCTTCGATACCGGCGGGATCTGTAATTTTGCGCGCTAAAATCTGGCAACCCCCGCAGACTGCTAAAATAGGTAAATGTTCGCGGTGACGTTCAGTAACCTTTGCCGCGATTCCACTATCTCGAAGCCACTGCAAGTCGCTCATCGTGGATTTAGAACCAGGTAAAATTAGTAAATGGCAATTTAAAATATCGGATTGATCGTCAACATAACGAACCACTACCCCAGGCTCCTGCTCAAGGGGTTGGAACTCATCGTAGTTAGCAATATGAGGGAGTTTAACAATATTTATAAAGATACTGGCACTAGAGTTGTCTTCGAATCTGCGGCCCGGTCTCTGAACTAGGCCTAATGTATCTTCTTCAGCAATATTTAGTTTTTCTAAGTAAGGTAAAATACCGAGAACTGGCTTACCAGTCTTAGCTTCCAGAAACTCAATACCAGTCTTAAAGAGATTAGTGTTTCCTCTAAACTTATTGATCAATAGACCGCCTACCAAAGAGCGTTCATCGCTATCCAAAAGACTTAGGGTTCCAGTAATCGAAGCAAAAACTCCCCCTTTGTCTATGTCACCCACTAAGATAACTGGTGCATTACCTGCAACCTTAGCAACAAACATATTAGCAATATCTTGCTCTTTGAGATTCATCTCAACCGGGCTTCCAGCCCCCTCTATGATCACCAGATCGTACTGAGTTGCTAAGTGGTCCAAGCTGTCAGAAATGACCGTGCGCAACCGAGGCTTTAACCGTTCTAAGTCGTCAAAGTTAGCTCGGCCAAAGCTCTCTCCTTTAACAATCACTTCAGTGCTGTCAGCGTCTTGTGGCTTTAATAAAATGGGATTCATATCTGAAGTGGGTTCTAGCCCAGCAGCGCGTGCCTGCTCCGCCTGAGCACGACCTATCTCACAGCCATCAATAGTAACAGCCGCGTTCAAACTCATATTTTGAGATTTAAACGGTGCCACACGAATGCCAGATCTTGAGAACAAGCGACACAACCCAAGGGTAACTAAACTTTTGCCGACCCCAGACGAGGTTCCTTGGATCATTACGGCTTTGCTATTGCGTTTATCCATATCACAAGGGTGTATGATCAATATGAGTTAATAAAACTTCATCTCGCAGCAGATGACGCTGGTAGACAGAGCCAGCGTCACCGACAGTCATTCCGCGGTACCAAACACCCTCCGGGTAGATCACCAACGTCGGACCGGTTTTACAGCGTCCTAAACACGATGTTTTTGTGACGCGAAAGTCTTCTTTCTTTCCAGCGTCAGTAACAATCTGTTTTAAATGATCGGCAATATCAGCACTTCCTCCACTAGAACACTTACTTCCGGTACAAACTAGAACATGTTTTTTCATACAAGCACCAAATTGAATCGTTTCATGCGGACCATAAGATCGGTTTAGCATATCTGCGGCACACACCCAACAAATGATTGAAAGAAAAAAAGCTACAGATCCTGATGCAATGAAAATTTATACTAGCTTTCAGCTATGGCGTGAAGTCAGTATAGAAGCATTTAAACGAACCTGGGCTCGAGACGCTATATAGCCTCATTTTTATTTATCCAACAGCGCCTCCGTTGGGCAATAACACACTAAATTTAAAGGAAAATAGCCTATCTCTTTAGGGATTTGAAACCTCTTTCCACCCTTGACACCGCCACCCTTAATAGCTAAATAGTGGCTGAGCTTATAATAAATATCAACTCAGAGGTATCTATGCTTAGATCGTTACTAATAACAGCTTCTATTCTACTATATACATTTAACAGCTTCGGCCAAACTGGTGATCAGTTAGCACAGCGTCATCTTGTAGAGAATTACCCATGGCAGGTAGAGGCTGCCATAGAAAACGAAGAAAGATACAAAGAGGCGTTATTAGATCCAGAAAACGTATTCAAAGCGCAGCATCGGAAGACAAAAAAAAATTATATCGTAGTGAAAGTAAACAGCAATGCTGACAAAAATCCAGAGTACTTTTTTGTCGAAATGAAGGCAAAGAAGTCCAAAAGAGTCAGGTCACCTTGGGGAAAGTCGTCAGATCTGCCTGAGGGGATCTACGATATATCTGGCACTCACGTAATGTCTGTAGATCGCAAAGTTAAAACCAATGTCATTATAAGAACCTCGGGAAGCTCTATTGTTAATCGACTCAAAAGTGAGCTCTACAGTTCCGAGAAGGACAAAATCGAGCACTTAGGCCGACTAATTAAGCAAAGTGGTCTCGAACTAGCGGAAGCCCTAGATCACGGTGTTCTATCGGAAACAGACCTTCGCACGAAAGAGAATGTTTTTTGTGCTAAGACTCCAAAAGGATCGCCTATACTAGTAGTAAAAAGCCCTGAATATGGATTTATTTGGTTTTCACTAGCCCCCCAAAAAACATTCTTTTTCGACCTTTGGCGTTTATCACAGTATGAGAGAGGACAATGGGGCATCGGAAGTTCTTTTACTCATGATCACTTCCAATTAGACGACCTAGGGGAGTTAGTGTTCGTCACACAACGGGGAAGAACTGGCGAAATATTTTTTAGCAAAGTCGATCCCCGATTGGCCAGTCTCACAATTCAACACATTCGAGAGGATATTAATCGTCAAACGACCGACTTTAGTAAAATTAAAAGCAACGAAGGTATTTGGACCGTGCAAAGTGTTATTAATACATTTGAAGAATATGGAATCGCCAAGGTTGATGTTCTAACCGATGGTATTAGCATGGTTAGTAAAGAGGTAGACAGCCCTAGGATTATAATAGAACGAAAACAAGAAAAGCTTCATACATCTATTCGAGCTATTAGCGATATTTTGACCCTGCAAGACAACAAAACTAATGTAGATTTAGTTGCCGCCTTAAACCCAGTTGTTGATAAGTTTTTTTCATCGGCGGATGCCGCAGTGAATCTGAATAATAAAGATATGAAAAAAATAAAAGACTTCATATCATCAGCTAGCTGTGAACGAAGCTTTTTTAACTAAAATGCTAACTGCTAACGACTATTTTTAGCGTATGAGCTAATTTTTTTCTATATAGTTTGAGATCGCGTTGAATTGCTTAGTGGTCATTTTTTTTGGTCAGCAGATTAACGACAACCATCGCTTCACCCATCTTCATCCGAGATTGCCCCACTTTACAAAAGTGGGGCCTTTAATGACCCCAGATATTGATTCCAAATATGCGGCCCTGTATAGTATTTGAATACTCATTTTAAAACTTTTCTTACAAAGCCATCGAAGGAGTGATGATGAAGATTGTTTATGTATCTGTAATTGCGTTATTTTCGTTAAGTCTAGTGGTCTTTTCCAAGGGCGATGCAGTCCGGGCTGACTCTCCCGTATCCAAGAAACGAGCTGCAGAGCTTACATGCCCCGCGTGGTACTACGCACCAGCAGAGGAAGATCATGCGAGCTTCTCGGTAACCGATTCGACTTATGAAGGTTGCCTTGATAAGCTGGAAGAGGCAGTTGAAGATTATATTATAGAATACCAGGACGACTGCGGACTCGCAGCAGGGGGCGGAGAGTTTGGCACAGTTATCGAAGGTGCAGACTATGCTGCTGTGCAGGATGGAGATACTTGGACCTGTGCGGGCCATCGCGATATACTTTGTTGCGTGAAAACTGCTGAGCCATGGCCAGACCCATTTTTTTAGAAAAAGATTATTTGTGAGGACCTCCAACCCTAAAAAAAGGTCCTCACTTTGCCAGTATTAACACCACCCTTAGCAGCCAGCAATGCCCTGTTTTTACTAGAAAAAAATCATTTACTCAATAATTGCCATACTACAGCCGATACGGTTACTAAGAATCATATTAAACCGATATAGGTAAAAATTATGAGATATCTATTCAAAGCTATAATCTATCTGGGCATTGGACCACTAGCTCTGCTTTCATGCGACGCTGCATTTCAAGGCGAAGGACAGTTCGGTTCAAAGAACCGCAGATTTGCCGGTGGTCAGCAAGGTAAAACACCTAATGACACTAATCCAAACGGTACAGATGGAAATCCTTACGACCCTAATGGCGGTCCTAGCACCCCAGGGGATGGCACGACACCAGGTGGGAGCATTGATGTCGGAACCGGGATCGATACCGCAAACTACCAACCTGCTACGCTGACGGTCTTACGTCGAGATAAGTCTGGAAATTCAGATCACGACCATAGAGACATTCAAATTGGCTATAGAGTTATCGGCTCAGCGAGAACTGAATTAGGAACCATACCATCCAATATGAACGAGTCGATACAAGTGCCGCGAGCATGTCCTGAGAATGGCACGGTTAATGTCGATATCAGTTTTATTACCAACGATGGACGAACTCATATCGCCACTAGAAACACGACTGTTGGCGGACCAATTGGTCATAGGCTAGCCCACAATAAAATACTTATTGGGTTCGAAAAAGAGTCAGTCAATAATTACGAAGAAACTGCATACCACAACAACGACGACTTAGTTATTGAAATCCATTGTCCTGCAGTGAAACAGTTATCAGCGCCGAACTTATGTTTTGATACAAGAATCATAATGTACTCGTCTGAAACCTGTAGCAGCCAATCTGGTAAAAGAATCTGCCATATTTCAGACTTGGTAAACGATAAGCACACCTATAAAAAAGACGAGTTAGGCCGCCAATGTAATGGCTCTTAGACTGAGGGCCTTACGATGAAGTTATCATGGATGATAATCAGCTTTATGCAACTACTCATATTGACAAGTGGTTGCAAACCTAGGCACAGCAGCCAAGGGCCATTTCAACTGCTAACGATAGACCCCGATGGAACCCAACGCTTAAAGAATCACTCAGAAGTATCGCAAAAATTAGCTAAATTAGGAGAATCGGTTGCAATACTTTTTCCAGCTTATGCACTTAAAACTAATGGATCAAAAAGCAGAATTGAAACACTGCCATTAGAGATCGATCACCCTGCTTGCAAGGGGCAAAAGGACCAGACCGAAGTTGTAAAAATAGACTTGGAGAAAGAGAACCCCTTCCCGCCAAATTGTAGCGGATTTCTGATAAATAAAAGCCAGGTGATGACAGCAGGGCATTGTGTAAGCCCAATATTTTCAACTGACTGTACAAAGATAGCGTTGGTATTTGGTTATCTCGATAAAGATCAGGAAATCCCCAACAATCAAATTTATTTCTGCAAAAAAGTTACTACCTCCACGATGAAAAACTTTTCTGGAAGTAACCTGAACCTAGACTATGGCGTCATCGAACTGGACAGGCCAATAACAGATCTTAGTCCACTTAGGCTAGTTTCTGCAAATAAGGCATTTAGTGAAAAACGACAAACATATTCAATTATTGGATATCCAGCAGGGATGCCATTGCGGTTCAATCAACTGAACGGCGTGGCAAAGCTTTTTGCAAACGACAAATATTTCAAACTGCCAATTATCCACTTTTTTGGACATTCAGGGGCACCGGTTTTTAATGAAGATGATGAAGTCGTAGGAATTGTCGGGCAGTCTGGCGAGGACGACCCCAACAAGTGTTTAACTGATAACCATAAGAATAAGGATGTGCCTCTTGCCGAAATAGTCAACCTACAAGCCATTTTCAAATATGGCGAAGTTCATTCAGCCGACGGCGTTTTAATAAAAGCTAAATTCATCTCAACTGAAAAAAAAGTTGAGTTTCATATAGCATCTAAATACCCACTAGACGGAGTTCGGCTAAAAATAAACAATAGAGCTAAGAATAAATGCTTCCGACGAATTCGTAAGGTTAAAAAAAATGCCGAGCTTACTGAGTACATATTTTCTTACAATGTGCTTTCGAGTTGTAAGGTAAATAGAAATAACCCGTACCAGATAAACTTCACCACTGAATACCTATTAAACCATCGCAGTACAAAGGTCCAAAAAAGCATTAGGCTCGACTTATGAAAAGTCGAGCCTAATCATTCACCTTAGGCTTTACCCACCTAATTCATTTACAGCTGTAAGTTAATTCCTCGCCATCGTTCGCTACAACAGAGCCTGTCTTTAATTCTAAATTCTTATCCCATCGACTAGTTACAACAGACATAGCGTACATATAACCACTAATATGCGGGTGAGTTTTAGGAACCATTACTGAGAACCTTACTTTTTCTGGTTTCTTCTCGAAGTCGTATAAAATATCTGCTTTTATGAGAAAGTCTACGCTAGGATCGTTAACAAGATCTTCGGCCTTAGGCACGCTGCGGTAAAACTTAACGGGCTGCTGAGTGGTATTGGTCATCGAATAGCCAGTAATATACTCATCAGCGCCTGTTAATAGCTCTGGGTTCATTTCCAATTTGGCAATAGCCCCGTAATTAAACGAACAGCTCTCGTTGGCACGGAAGATTGCTCGCATAAGTTTTTGCCGCTCTATATCAAAATTTAGATAGTAAAGCGCTGATTCTATCGGAGCGCCCGGAGTAGTGACCTGTGGAACCTCCCGCTGCTGGCAGATATATGAGAACTCCACTCCAGATATCGTTGCCCCAGTGATATCAATCTTCTTGTCTTCAAGTGGTAGACTGATCGTCCATTCGTGGGGCGGAGCATATACAGCCCTGTTTCTCCCAATAGGATTCGCTTCAACAAGCTCAATTGCGATCTCCGAATTATCAGGGTTGACCATAAATTTGAAACGCTGCGCAGTTCTTACTTCGCTAGAAAGACGAGCCATACTAAGCAGCAAGTGATCTGCAGAAATATTTCCCTCTAGGTCAAGGTAGGTTCCTTCTAGCTGATCGGCCACGGC
>JANQHA010000221.1 GCA_028282865.1 Oligoflexales bacterium | reverse complement strand
TTAATTGTCGCCAGTTTTATAACTACCAAATCAGACGCTTAAATCAGGGTCAACAGAGGCCTTTATCCGCCGATGATTTATTTAATATGCCTTTTATAGCCCTCGAATTTGGTTGAATGCTACCCACCTGTATGAACTTTAGACACTTATCTTTAGTGTAACCATCTAATATTAAAGAGTTTAGCCTGCCAGGGTTGTGGTATGCCGATTGCTTATCGGGGTTGAGGCCAGCTAATTTGGCCAGCATTGGAGAATTATCATGTATTTAGGAAAACTCTGGTTAAGTCGTCTGTCGCTGATTGCTTCCTATGCAATTGTTGGGTGTTTATTGTTGGTAGAGACCAGCTATGCACAATCTCCTAGCCATGCATTTATTAATACGCAGCGTTCGAGCAGCGTTACCCATTACTCTCTTTCTGTAGGGATTGTGGGCGAATACGGTGATTACGAATCAAGCGAGATGGTTGAAGCAAACCCGGGAGACGAGTTTGACAATGGAAAAAAAGCACGGGTTTTAAAGTGGCAAGGTTACGGAGTAAAAAACGAGCTAGCTATTGAGTTCTTGAAGTTTCTACAATTTCAAGTTGGTCATACTTCGCTTCATATGAGAAGTAACTCCGACTCTACTGAAAACCTATCTGGCTCAAGGTTTAATGCAGGAGGAGCGCTTAACTTTTATGCTCCGCTTGGCAACTTAAAACTAGGTGGCGGATTTATAACATCTCGCTACGACTATCATCGGCAATCAAATGCTGGTGGATACTACGGAAGTGGATACTATTACTCGCTAGGATATAATTACTTTCTGTCATACCGGATATCTTTCTATGCCGAAGGTTATCAAAACTTTGAGAACATCGTTCGCAATAGTGGTAATGATGAAATCCCTGGCAACTTTCGAACCAAAACTGGTTCTGTCGGACTAGGCTTTAAGATTTGGTTATAATAATCGGGCTCTTCTAGAGCTATACCTGGCAAAAGTGCTAGTTCGTTTTTTGCTTTCTTGCTAAAATTAGAGTTTAATCTCGATCATTTTATAGCAAGGAAGCTTTATGCGTTTAGTTGTTTTAATCGGATTACTCGGCGTTGTTTTTAGCTGTAGCCATAGCAAAGAAAGTGATGATTTAGTAGATTTTCACTGCACTCCAGCAAAAGAGTTTATTACTAGCTTAACTTACTTACGGCAGGCTAAGTCTTTCAAACTGAGTGAAGATGAAATGAGAAAGATTTCGTCAAGGGTCGCTAAAGGTTGTCATAATTCTGCTAAGAGGTTCATTAATACAACCGACCTTTTAGTCACCGCGCGGTTACCTGCTAAAGCGTCGGTAAAGATTGCTCTTGATATTTCTTCAGGTACTGACGAGCAATCGGATGCTTTTACTAAAGTATTTAAAAGTGCTTTTGCAAAAAATAAGTTAGATCTCAATCTGCCAGAATCTGTCGATATTGCTCAGCAAATAGCTGCAATGATTAAAAAGAAATCTGAGAATGCTGCCGAAGATTTTGACCAGCTAGTGACTTACTGTGTATCTCGAAGCCAATTAAATTTGCCAAGGACCTACTGCAGTCAACTTGCGATTAAGCTTTCACTCTCGAACGAAGATCGAGATCAAGGTATTGCCGAGTCATTTATAGACAACGTCGAGTTTTTAAGAAATAGCGGTGACGGGCCTAAGCTGTCCACAAAGGATGCCTTGAAATTAGCATCGGATTTGGTGTCTATTAGCCCATCCGCTCCTATAAACTTTGAGGAAGCTTATCAGTTTGCTGTTCGTAAATCTGGTTTGGGAATGTCTAGAT
>JANQHA010000115.1 GCA_028282865.1 Oligoflexales bacterium | reverse complement strand
AGACTACTAAGCTGTAATTAGTGGTTAAGTGGTATTATTGTGCTAGATGTAAATTTTGTTTTTATCAAGCAAAAAGAGATTTCTAGTTCATATAGCGGTTTCTACTAAGTCGTAAATATGCTGTAGTGCCTACTACTGAGCGGCTTCAGCCGCTTCGCCGTCAGACTTCTTTGCCTTTGGTTTTCTTTCAGGAAACTCAAAGGCAAAACCACCTTCATCGTTCATTCTCAACCTAGCGCTAAACGGTCTGCCTTTACGAGAAATGAAACCTGTTAAGTAGGGGGTCAGGCCTTCTTTCATATATTGAATGATTTCTTCTCTTTTCATCTCTCGTTTGCACAAAACTCGGGGGAATGAGAAGCCTTCAGCAGTCACCTTATCATCCATTGCCTGCTTTTTTGTGTCACAGATAAACATGATCTTGGTTTCTCTAACTTTGCAATCACCTTTGTGAATTGGGCAAATGCCAAGAGGCTCTTCATTGACTTCGATATTGATGCTGAGTTCTTCTTCGCTACCTTCGACTGGTTTTCTGACGAGCTCTTTGTCCTCCAGAACCAAGATTGCTTTGTATGTCCTACCGCTTGAGTTTTTAAATCCGTCGAGCTCTCCCGTAGTGCCTTCGTTCAGAAGAAGGTGCACAGATCTTCGGTCGATGTAGCGCCCATAGTGATCTTTCCAGATAAGAAAGTCACACCTTTTGGGCTCATCGGTTCGTTTAGTGCTTTCATGGCAACCGTAAAACCAGGCCTTCTCGTAGACATCATCTGCGCATTTAGGGCATTTTCCTAAAGAGTCGCTGTCTGGGTAGATTCCTTCGTACTCGAAATCTCTGGTTGCATCGACTACTTCTGTAGTTATCTTTTCGACCTGATCCATGAAGCTTTCTGCAGTCCTAGCACCTTTTTCTACTTCGTTTAACTGAAGCTCAAGTTGTCCAGTCAGCTCGGGTGACGTGATAGTTCCGGCCTTTATTCTTTCAAGTACATCGATCAGGCGAATACCTTTCACGGTGGGGCGTAGGTTTGGGTCTACATATTCTTTGTTCTTTAAGTTTTCGATAATATCCGCGCGGGTTGCTGCTGTGCCAAGTCCTTCGGCTTTTTGCAAAGCGTCGGAAAGTTCTTCATCTTCCACATGACGACCCGCGTGCTCCATCAGACTCAACAGCCCAGCTTCACCAATACGTGATGGTGGGCGGGTGTGATGATCTTGTTTCTCTACGTCTTTATTTTCTACTGAAACTCCTTCGGCGATATCTTTACCCGGTATAAGTGGCAAGAAGTCTGTTCGCTCTCCCGCAGTCTTTTCAAAGACTGCCTGCCATCCAGGCTCTTTAAGGACCATGGGAGGCTTACTCTTGAAACTGTGGTCCGCCACTACGGTAATACGTTCAACATCTTCATAGATTGCCGGCGGGTAAAAAGCTGCTAAGAACTGTCTGGTCACTAAATCGAATAATCTTTTGTCATCACCGTCAAGTTCTTTGAGCTCACCAGTAGGAATAATGGCAAAGTGATCGCTAATTTTACTGTCGTCAAAAATCTTTGACTCATTTTTTGTGCCATTATCAATAAGGTACTGAGCATGACGGCTATAAATGCTGCCATCTGCCAGGGTCTCAAAAAGCTGTTTTGTTACAGCTACGTAATCCATGGGCAGGTAACGTGAACTGGTTCTCGGGTAAGTCAGGACTTTATGAGTCTCGTAGCACCTTTGCGCCCCCCGTAAGGTCCTAGCTGCCGACCAACCAAAACGCCTATTTGCCTCTCGTTGCAATGAAGTAAGGTCAAAAAGTTGCGGAGCTTTGCGTGGTTTGGGCTTTCGGGTCTCTGAAGCTAAACCGGGCTTTCCCTCGATATCTGTTAGTATTTTTTGCGCTAGTTTGACATCAAAGATCCGATCTTCTCTGGCATCAGGCGCAGCATCTTTTTTCTTAAACTTTGGGTCGTACCATGTGCCCGGGTATTCGTGATCCTTCGCCTTAAAGTTCGCTTCCACTTTGTAGTAAGGTATAGGAATGTGATTGAGTATTTCTAGCTCTCGTTTTACTAAAATTGCGAGGGTCGGGGTCTGCACCCTGCCTGCTGACCAAGAAGA
>JANQHA010000105.1 GCA_028282865.1 Oligoflexales bacterium | reverse complement strand
CTAAGTCTAGCAGTCCGTCGTGGCGAGCAATGACTTTCTTAAAACCAGGAAGGTTAAGGGTGTATATGTAATCAGCAAGTTGATTTATGGCCTTCTGATCAGAGACTTCCCCCTTAGCCAACGAGAACCAACTATCGACAATAATACCCGCTACGGTAGCAGAAAAGGTATCCTCATTCTCCTTCGCCCACCCCAGTCGCGAAATATGCTCATCGTCTGGAATCTTATGAACAGATTCATTGACCCAGATCTGGGCGGCATCGAGGAGATTATCAAGGCCATCAGACTTTGGATTAAAATAGATGACTTTATCCATAGGGTTTCTAGAGGTGATTGCATCAGGTCGGATGGAGAGTTCAAATTTCTTCACAATGCGCTCATAGTCATTAAAGTTCGCCTTTAAGCCTTTAATCACCTCAATCATATCTGCACGATGAGAGTCGTACCAATTAAGGACGTCGATCTTCGAAACCTTCTTCTCTAGAAAAACTGGGGGCAAGGTCTCTGGAAAGACAAGATCATTATGCTTGAGCTCTTTGAGAATCTGCTGCGCATCGGCCTGAGCCTTTATCACTCGCATTCTTAGTGTTAAACCAGCATTGCCTATCTGATCGCTAAAGGCGTTCTGGGTCAGTAATAAGGGAAGAACCAGGTAAAAGTATCGGGCGAGTTTCATGCTATATCTCCTTAGTGATAGGATAGAGTTGAATGCATAGGTTTAAAACGGTGTCCGCCTTGCCATCGATTTCTAGTTCGTCCACAAAGCGCTCCCTAAATTCTTTGATCATCTGTTTAGCTTCTGGCAGTCGAGTTGCAGGAATCGCAAGTACCGACCCGGTGATATCCCGCTCATGAATCGAGTGATCAACCAGAGACTGAATTGCAAGGTGCATCCTTTGACGGTGAGATTCTCTGATAGCAGATGAGGGTACGTCGCTTTCAATAGAAAGCCTTTTTTTGACGCGGCGGTATCTGCCATTTTTATTTTCAATAAGGCCCAGGCGACTCAATCTATCAATCGCATCTTGAACTTGAACCTTAGACAGACCAATTCGTTGCGCCATCCATTGCACGTCACTTTTAAAGTCTTTAAGCTTCATTAAATTTAAAATACCAAGATAATACCAATCAGAGATCAATTGGTACTCATCATCACTGATTTTCTGATAGTCTTTGCTTATGGTAGCTGCATCTTTTGGTCGAAGCCGTAAGCCAATCTTAGCTGCGATCTTGTCGGCAATCTTTATACTTAACGGTCGTTTTCCCGACAGAAGCTCACTCATCGACCCTGGCGAGACACCAGCCTGTTTTGCAAATGAGCGGATGCTATACCGAGCATTTTCGCGACATCTGCGGAAGTATTCGTTTCTCAGAATTTCGACCGGTTGCATAAGGCTCCTCTAAAGGCGGCCCAAACTAACCGATTAAAAAACGATATTCAAGATAATTTGAAACGATGTGATCCAAATCTCGGAACACCAGTAACATACTAGTAATAGAGAGAATTATCCCTCTTCTTCTAAGGGCTCAGCATTCAATTGCTTTCCACAAAGAGCCGATGCTTCCTAATCTTTCTTTGATTACTATTTCACTGACATAAGATTAGGGACCATGGACTGGCATGATATACTCTTTTATATTCTTTTCCTGCTTAACAAGCTCTGACATCCTGCCATAGTCATATATCGGTATTTCCTGGGGAAGCTTAACCACCTTCAAAACAACCCTATCAGAACCAATCTCGTCATCTAGCTCGCTAAGATATTTGTCCGATAGAGACTCATATTTAAAACTAACGTCATTAATACCTAGAATGATACTATGTCCTTCGATACCGACGCGATCTGCTCGAGAGTTCGGAGTTACACTTTCTACATAAAGTGGTGATAATAGCGTCTGCTCTTTTCTTCTAGAGTAGCTGCCTTTTTTTGCGAACCGAAAGCAAAATATATTAATCCCAAACTTCATTGCCAAGTTATAACTCCGCGCATCAAAAATTTGGGGGTCTTTAAACTTGATATCAATCTTTGGCCCTGAGCTGGTCCACGCTAGGTTAAAATCGCAATAAGACTCCTCTGTAGCACACAGAAAAATAACCTCTCTATCTTTCTGTCCACCGACCAGTATCGGGGTCATGATATTTTTTAGAATACTTCCAGACCTATCTTTGACAAATATAGATGCAAATATGTTAGACATGCGCTGGTCAGTCTCACCATTAACTTCGTTGGCTCCATAGTGAATGCGAAACACGATAGGATAATCCGTTTTCTTGCCATCAAAAAAGTAGCTTACACTTAGCTTATTCTTCTTATGTCCCTTTATATGATAGAAAGTTGCGGGTTGGCCTATTTTGCCACTGATGAAGATTTTACCTCGATCAGGGTTATTTCCTGAATATAATTCTATGTTTCTCGGAATATTATCCAAGTTTTCTTCTTGGCCCTGTTCATCAAAGACCTTATTTGCCTTCAGGGAAGAGTTATTTCTACTTTTACAGGAGACTCCCAAGACCAAGGCCATTAATACTAAAAATAGCTTCAAGATGCATACTCCTTAGAATATTCAGTGGTGGCTCCTACATCTATCGGCTTTATCTTAAAATACTTAAGAAAACCAATAAATTTCGCTAAGAAACATGGATAATTTCCAGTATATTGGACTATTGGGAGGGTTTTCATACTATGAAGAGGCTGGTTACAGTTTTTTTTGCTATTTTTTTCCTTGGCCTTAGTTCCTTAATAAGCTGCAAAACCGATGACGGTAAATCGCTGAGTAATATCGATTTAAACAACCCAGACCGCGGCTCTCGCGACCAGTACCCGTTAGGCACCTGCGCCAGTTTTGGCATTATGGCCATGCTAGAAACTGAGCTTTTTTTGCAAAGAGGAATTACTATTGACCTTTCTGAGAGGTACTACGCCCGGTCGACCATGAGCTTTCTAGGTGCATTCACCACTACTCGCTACGCCCCAGAGATTCTAGATAGGTATGGAGTTATTCCGGGGCGAATCTATCCTTGCAAAGAATTTGGCAACCACGATTCTTTTCGAAGAGAGATTGATATCTTAAAATCGATCCCGTCCGAAGAAAAGTATTACCGGGGCCTTTCCTTAGAAAATACCATGGGGATAATAAAAAAGCTTTCTATAGATCGTCGTTTCGAATTCCTAGGTGGCTCATCTTTTTTTGGTGAGATTCCAAGGGAGCGGCAATCGACATCTGTTGTCGGGATCCCTGCACAAGCTAAAAAGATTATCGATCCTACGCAAGTACCAGAAATTGACGGTATTCCTTGCTTTAGCGAAGGAGCCTCTACAGCCCAAGGCTGGATAACGCCGGTCACTTTTTTAAAGCAGTGCATCGGCTTTAAGAAAGAAAACTATACGGTAAAAGGAGCTACAAAGAGCAAGTTATTTTCAGCAGATTTGGCAAGTATCACCAATAGGCTTAAGTACGGCTTTCCAGTTGTTATATCTACTGCTTGGGAGCAGCAAAGAAGTGCGTTCCTGGCAGAGGAAAACCAACCAGGATACCTCGAGTTCTACCCAACGAAAGACCCCGAAATAGGCGTCATTGGTGGTCACGTCGTATTAATTACTGGGTACCTATCTAAGAAGACTTTTTTAGATCCTAAAATGCATCATAAAGGCTGGTTGGCAACTGACATGTTTGAGAGACTTAACCTGCTATGGGATCTTAGCACCCGTAACATTAGAGAACGACTTTACGGGCGACTCTACGAGGGCGACAACCTGCTTTCGCGACAAAAACGACTCGAGATCGGCCAGCATTTAGACGCAAGAACAAAATTCATCGAAAGCTTGTGGAAAGAACACCGCGCACTCAAGGACCAAGAAAAGAAGATCGATATGAACAGCGAATTTGAAAGAAACAGGTTTCGCAAGAATTATCAGGCTTATAAAAAAAGGGTCGATCAACTAAGGCTTATTGAAAGCAAAATTAGAACCATCCGTTTATCCGGATTAAGTTCTCAAAAGAGAGCTGAAGTCGCAAAACGCTTTATCCTTATAGATGACTCGTTAGACCGCTCAGATCCTGAGTTTCGCTCAGAGTATCCCTTTGAAATCAAAGAGTCTGAAGATGGCAAATCCATACATGCAGTATTCAAGAGGATCCCCGAGTGGGTTCTTAAAACTACAAGCTCATATAGAAAAGACGAATCGGCAACAGAGCGGCTTACTAGGCGTAGAAAAACTAGATTAGGCCAACTCCTCGACCAAGAGCATGGTTTGTTTATCTCAAGAAACAGCTGGGGAATCCATGGCAACGCCGGTGTTAGTGGGTCTTATTTAGTTGGTTTCAACTACGCTCAGAAAAACATCACTAGCACGGTATACCGCCTCCCGAGTGCAAGCGACACAAAAGTTAAAGTCGACACCAAAGACCTACCAGAATTTAATTCTGGCAAGAGATACGGTGCCCAGTGTTATCAAGACACTTCGTTTATTTCTTTTAGCAGTTATAAAACCCAATGTATAAAGTGCTGCGATAGGGCCAAATCACCGACAGTGACATTCAAAAAAGGCTGTTATAGCGCATGCAGTGGGGACTTTATCTAATTACGCTCAAGTCGTTTTCCTCGACTAACATCAACTCTTCAAGCGGGCTCTAATTACTGCGAGCCACCACTAATCCCTAAATCTGAATAAAAACCTTGAAAGATAAACAACAGGTTTGTAAGATTTTGGTAATAAAAATCTAAAAAAGGAATTACTATGAAACGGATTTCTGTAGTTATTGCTTTATTTACACTTACCTCTTGCGGCTTTGAAGCAGGCCAACCCAGCACCTCATTAAGCACTACAGCCGAGATTTTCAGCGAATACGATTTTGCCATTATCGAAGCTGGCTCTTTCTTTATGGGCTCTCAAGGTGAAAGAGAAGATGAAGGTGAAGATCATTTCAATGAACAACGGCATTATGTCACTTTGACAAAAGATTTCTTAATGCTAAAGACAGAGCTAACCCAGCAGCAGTGGTATGATATCATGGGCACCAACCCATCAAGAACCGTTAGCTCCGGAGACTGTCCAGAGGAGTACAAAGTGATAGACGGCATTGAGCTCTGTCCAAGCCATCCAGTTGATTTTGTTTTAAGAGATGACGTTCATGGGTTTCTCAATGTCCTCAATCCATCTCATTGTGGCGATCAATCGACCGAAGAAGGCTTTAACAAAGCACGCAGAACATCTGGATGTTACAGGCTCCCGACTGAGGCTGAGTGGGAATACGCCGCTCGTGCTGGTACAACCACCCCATTCAATTCTGGCTACCAGATACTAGCAAGTAAAGTTAACTTCGATGGACGCAGGCCTTATCGCAATGGTCCTTCTGGGGTCTTTAGAGATACTACGGTACCGGTTGGCAGCCTTGATAATGCCAATGCCTGGGGTCTATACGATATGCATGGAAATGTTAGTGAGCATGTCGCCGATGGTGTTTTTGTGAATGCTTACGAAATAGGAGGGGATCACGTCGTTGACCCTTACTACCATGCCAACCGCGATGAAGGTCACTTTTATGGGCTTCGAGGTGGCTCGTATACCTGGGGCGGAGATCATTGTAGGTCAGCAAGCCGACTTTTCGAGCTATATAGCTTCGCCCAGCAGGACTCTGGAATACGCTTAGTACAGACACTTTAAAGGCTGCTACTCTAGCCGACCGCATTTGTGGTGGCTAGTATTTAACATCAATAATTTTAAAGTTAGATAATTCTAACTAGAATTTCTCTACGGACGCTACAGTACAAAGCGCAGATGTAATGCCCACTATATTGTATCTATCGCTGCAACTGCGATCGCGAAGCTCTTTTTTATTAAGCGCACCCAATTTTTTATAGACATATTTCCGTACCTATCATCACAGAAGCTTGTGTTCTCGCGTTCACTAAATGGCTGGTTACGGTACTTTCCTGCGACCCGCCCTTTCTTGTCATAAACAGTTATTTCTACCTCAGCCATGCATTGTGGTACCCGACCAGCGGGATCTGTGAATAGAGAGAGGTCGGTAATTACAACTGTGTGGGTGTATTTTGGAGTATCATTGGAGTTTCGCCAGTATCGCTCGGCAGCAGGAATCCACGACTCAAACTTTGTGTATCCTACATGACTCGCTGGCGGTACATAACTTCCCGAAAACTCTTTCATGAGAGCTTTTTCGACTACTCCGTGTTCGATCATAGGTGTGCCTTCTTCGTTTCCATCATAACTTTCTTCAATTGCCATTTTTGTGGCAACAATTTTCTCGCCGCCGCCAACTACTTTCAACGCGATCTTTTTTTCTAATGTGATATGGCCTACTCGAGATGATGGGACAACTTTCCCCTTGTCTTTTGAAAGTGGCATTAAAAAAGCTACACTGCCTTTAGTCTGCACTCCACTTAGTTTTGAAGCTTTACTTGCGGTTTTGCAGCCGCATATTAGAGATATAATTATGACAAACCAAGAAATTCTCATACTCAAATCCTCCACTCTCAATATTTATACCTAGATATTATATCAAAATTTCCTTTAGTTTTATAAACATATAGTTTACGACAAAACATTGATAATTGTTTAGTAATAATAGAGATGTCTGCCAAACCTATTCGATATAGTAGGCTTTAAAACTAGTTCTCACACTCAAATATATCAAACTTCCGGTTAGCTGGCTCCCTAACTATAGAACAGTTGACCGGAACGTCACACCCCCTGCCCTCTTCGACGATCAGAAACTTCATACCCGGCTTATCTGTCAGGCTTATTTTATAGTCCCTCATAAGGTTTGCGACCAAAGACCAATTCTTATAAAGCGCTCCGGGACAGACGGTCGCCATCTCTGACTCTATGCCAACCAGAGGCTCCTCAACGAAGCTTTTATAATAATCTTTACTGCGACGAGGTTTGCTATCATTAGCAATACAGACACCAACTCCAGTAAGAAAACATAATAATAAAATTCCATTCGTTTGCTTTCTCCATTTTTTTTGAATTCTTTCTTCAAGAAGTAGCAAAGGAGTACGATAATAACTTGCCAAAGCCAAGGCATAAAACGGCATGCTAAGCATCAGATACCAGCTCATATTCTTTGGGCTGATAACTAACGGCAGGCTGGTTGCCAGCGCCATAAGAAGAAAGAAAAGAAATGGACCAGACTTTTCTCCTTTTATCTTACGCGTCGTCGTAAAGCTAATCAAAGCGACCACCAAGAACATCACTAAGGCATCACCCATTATCTTGAGAAGGATCATAAAATGGGGGTTATTGACTTCCCGCTTACCAGTCAAACTTAATTCAATCTGGATATGAAAATACTGGCGAAAAAAGTAATTTGAATCAGGGTAGCTATACAAGGCAAACACGGCAACCAAACAGACAACCACCTGCCAAAAGTAAACTTGAAACAACCGGAACAAAGGCGTATTACGGCAAGTAAAGTAGATAAATAACGGGGCGACAATCGGATAGAAACCAAAGGGCCCCTTAATCAAAAATCCCACTACGATCATAGCTCCGGAAGCCGCCGCATATAAAGCTCTAGCAAAAGTGCTTTCGACTAACATAGATTCAATAATAAACAGAATCGACAGCATTGCCGTAATTTGAAGAGGACCTTCGAGCTCATTATAAGTAATAATCCAACAGGTGATCGGTGCCGATAACAAGAGTAGTGCCGGAAACCACCGGCCACCATACCAATGGAACCGCTGCCAAATCTTAGACATCAAAAAAAATACAGAAAACCAAGTAAAGAGGCTGTAAAAAGATTCCACATAGCGGCTGTCTCCAAACACTCGGAAAAAAATAGATAACAACCAAACTCCAAGCGGAGGGTGCTCAAAAAAGGTAGGGTAAATCACCGAGGTGTAATGCGGACTCCAAAAGCCACCTAAACCTTCGGCCATATTGCGGGCGATGGTTGCATACAGGACACCATCAATAAACATTCCGAAGCTAGTGAGCTTGGGGGAGGCTATTAAAAAGCCAAGTATAAAAGGAGCTGCGACTATAAGATTGGTCCGTTTCAAACCTAAAGCCCATAAACCCATTCAAATAAACTATTAAACGGTGCACCAGTCGCTCCGTAGCCAGCCCCGGGATAACTACCACTCCAGTTCCAGGTAGAAGCAAAAATATCAAAGTGAGCCATAGGTGCATCGCAGAAATTCTTTAAGAAGTGAGCCGCTATCATCGAGCCACCACTAGCTGGAAGTGCCCCTGGCATCCGTCCCATATTAGTGAGGTCTGAAATAGGCGTATCATTGCAGTGAGCAAACGGCAAGAAATGATCCCAATAGGTAAATAGCTCGCCCCATTTTTCACCAATCTTCGTTAAATCAGCTTTCTGTTTTTCATTAAGAAAGTGAGCCGGAGTGTAAAAGTTTGAAAACTGGGTCATTGCTGCAGTCGTAAGAGTCGCTGCGACAACAATCTGCCGAGGATCAAATAATTCTTCAGCGTAGGATAGCGCATCTGCAAGAATTAGCCGGCCTTCAGCGTCGGTATGCTCAATCACCACTTTTTTGCCATTATAAGCAGTGATCACCGCACCTGGTTTCATAGAATTCTGCGCAACCAAATTTTCACAACTCGGTATTGCTAAAGCGATCGGTCGATCATAACCCGACGCCACTAAGGCCATAAACACCTGGCTCATAAGTGCAGCACCGCCCATGTCATTTTTCATGCAGTTAACAAATCGCTCGTGAGGTTTAACATTAATACCGCCTGTATCGAAGGTAACCCCCTTACCCACTAGTAATAACGGCTTATCTTTAGAGCCCTCACAGCCATGACTTAGTAATACCAATCGAGACGGAGATCGTTCACTAGCCTGCCCTACAGCAGCCAATAGATTCAAACCTTTGTCGCGGATTGCTTTCTCATCTAACATTTCGTAGCTGCATGAATGCTTCTTAGCAAATCGCTCTAAGCGCGTAGCTATCTCTATAGATGTCATCTCGTCTGGGTTTGCATTGACCCACTTTTTAAAATCCGTAAAGTGTAGCCTCCGCACGGGACGGTGAAAGTCTTCAACATCACCAGCCGAAAGCACCCGAAACGATTCTAACTTAAGTTCACAGCTTACGGCATCACAAAAAACATCATATAGATCGTCGGCTAGGATTGCTTGCTGCCGTGATCTCGCATCAGTTATAAATACTGCTAAGCGTTTGGAGCCGCCACTTTCAAGGTTTTTAACCAGGGCGTTTAGTAGCCATCGTTTCTCGATAAACTTCAAACCATCGACATCAGTCCATTCAATAATTGAGCAAGCATGGCCAGAGGGGGTAGTACCACTAGATATACTCAAACCGCGACCAGACTTCCGAAGTGGCAAACAGCACAGGTCTCGCACTTTCGCTACAACCTTATCATCAACCTCTGAACTCAAAACAACCAGAGTCTCTTCAGACTCTAAAGAGGACAAAAGCTTATCTATAGAAACTTTCACTTCGGGGAAAATATTCATGAGTGACCTTTATATAATTTCTAAATAACGTTTCAATTCCCAATCGGTCACCGAATTTTGTGATTGCTCCCACTCCCACATTCTAGTCTCTGAATAATAATTGACGAAGTCCTCACCAAAGAGCTCACATGCGATATCCGACCCTTGAAACCTCTCTACTGCGGTCATAAGGTTCGAAGGGAAATCGCGGGTATGATCCTCATCTTTTAATGTCAAATTATTTTCAATGCCATAAAGGCCAGCCGCCAAGCAGGCAGCGATCGCAAGGTATGGATTCATATCTGAACCCGCAGCTCGGACCTCTAAACGGGTAGTGCTTTTATCGCCTGGTATTACCCGCATGGCCTTACCGCGGTGGTCGATACCCCAAGAGCCATCGAGTACCGTCCTTGGGTCACTACCAAAGCGTTTGTAGCTATTAATATTAGACGCAAACATAACCAAAATATCTGGTAAGCAGTGATTGACACCTGCAACGTAACTTTTAAACAAAGAGCTCATACCATGGTGATCACTTTGATCGTAAAACGCTGAAGACCCATCACTATTTAATAAACTCTGGTGAATGTGACCGCAGCACCCAGGGTAATCGGAGTTCCACCTAGCGATAAAGCTCGCTACGTATCCGAGTTGGTACGCAGATTTTTTAACCGCCATTTTAAATAAAACAGCTCGATCAGCAGCCTCTAAAGGATCTGACTTTGCCAAAGACCCCTCGAGCATTCCTGGACCACTTTCGAAATGAATGGACTCTAAAGGAACATCAAAATCTTCAAGGTGATTCATAATGATATCTAAATATTCTTGAAAAAATCCGCTGCGCACAAGCGAGTAGCCGAACATCCCAGAAGAAATTGGCATCGGGTCCTTAAAACGCTTTGAATTAAGAGAGGATGGAGTTTCCTCAAAATTCACCCACTCGAATTCGGTCCCAATCTGCGCCAAAAAACCAGCTTTATAAACACGGTCAACAATCCGTTTTAACAGCTGTCGCGGACAAGTGGTTAGAGGGTTCTCTTGACGATCTTCAAAGTCACCAAGAAAGAAAGGAGCACCTTGAGCCCAAGGTAACCGGCGGCAAGTAGCCATATCTAGCACTAGGGTCACATCGGGATATCCGTAGCGATCAGTACCAGTTGAGCGACATTGGTCATTGCTATCCCATCGAAATACTATATCGCTAATAGTAAGGCCTTGCTCAACGACTTTAAGAAAATGGTCCTTATGGATGAAACGCCCTCGTAAAACACCGTCAATATCAGTACCTGCGACCTGAACTTTATGACCTTCAGCGGCGCGTATATCTTTTAGTAAACCAGCATAATCTTTTGTCTTTGCAGGCATAAATTTCTCCTAGATCATCATTAATATAAATACGATGAACTCGAAGAGTTTGCTAGTAAAACTCCACAAAACCACCTATAGGTGCTGATATCTCTAACTTTTCGGCTTCTGCTCGATCTTAGAAACAAGGCAATAAATCTTAATTCGTTTTTAAATCAGATACTTATAGTAATAAAAAGCCGTCGAGTATCAGCAGCCATCTGGGCAGCTAGAAGACTTTTCCCGGCCACATTTCGGGCAAATTTCGATCACATCCCTGGCTTCACTAGTAGACCAGCTATTATTAGCTTGGTTTTGGTGCATACCCCGGTAAGCGTGCGAGGTGTGTTGAAAACTCTGAAAATCGGAAGCAGCACTCTTAATTGAGTTCATCAAGCTTTTTTTAATACGCCATTTAACAAGTCGGTAACCACCGTATATTACGGCGAAAGGAAGGATAAACTTAATCATTGATGCAAATACCGGAATTGCTGCGCCGCGGCTTAGTATAACTAATGCCAGGATACTGACTACTGGCCAAAACCAGGCTTTCTCGTATATTTTACTCATCAAATCAACAAATTGCCTTCGTTATCACCTTCAACCCTAGGGCTGGTCTTCCAACCGAGAAACGCTGCTAAAATAGCTAAAGTCAGAACAAAAATCCAGCCAGCTAGCAAAAACCGAGTTCTGCCTTCGGGAACCCCGGTTATTTTTATTTTAATAGTACTACCGGCAGAAACATTAACAGCACGTAAGCTGTCAAAAACCCTTCCAGCGAACCCTTGATCATCAAGTTTCTCCATGTCTGCAGATTCCAGTACCATAAGATCATCTGGAACCATCACTTGAAACTCACTCATAGCTTCGGGCGCAATAAAAGTCAAAGTCGCCTCGCCAAAAGAAGCGGGAACCTGATAGCCAAATCCAATAATACTCAACGCTGGTTTGAAAGATTTTCTGACCCAGACATCAGCATTTCCCTCTTCAGCTAAAATCAAATCTTCGGCGGTTACCCCCTCCTGAGGTCGAAAGTTGATTTTTTCTCTTGGCATCAAAATAGGTAGTTTATGTTCAATTGATTTTGGTGACTTATTCTCAACCCCAAAAATATAAGTCGCGTTCACCACATCAACGGTCGGGTGAAGTATAACCATATGCCTCTTAGACTCAATCATCTCGTTACCTAGAGTCAACTGAGCATTGGTTGTCAATAACAGCAGAGCCAATCGACTTACCAAAGACTTATATTCTCTCATAAGGTAGCTCACTTTCGAGTTTCCGAAGGTTCTGAGCTCGCAAGTAAATAATCTAACCGACGAGTCGCATCTATATACCTTCTAAGCAAGAATTCCTGCCTGCCACTCCAGGACTTCTTGCCAATCTCTTTACTTTCAAAAGCTCTTAGATCTTTTACATACCTCTCTACAATCGCTTTCTTTACTTTGGTTAAGTGTTCAGCAGATGATAGCGCAGAAGCCGACGCCAACTCACCGCCGCGTCCAATAAAAAAAGGCGACAATATGAATACCAGCACCAACCCAGACACCCCCACAATCATCATCATAGTTAAGACCCCTTACTGGCTGCCAGAGCCTGATTGATAGCTTGTTTAAACTCCTCAGCAATCTCGTCGGCACTGCGAACCATATATTCCGAAGACTTTCGTGACCTTCTCCAGACCATAAACCAAACTATTAACGGCCCTAATACAATCAAAACTAGCGGAAATACCCAAGCCACAATATGAAACCCTCGCTTTGGCGGCTGACGAAGAATCCACGGACCGTAGCGCTTCTCAAAATAGTTTAGAATGTCTTCTTTAGACTTGCCTTGATCAATTTGCTTTTTTACAAGATTCTGTATCTGAACAGAAAATTTTGCATCGGAATCTAAAACGCTTAGCCCGGTACAAGTCGGGCATCTGAGCATACCGGCAACATCTTTAAATACTCGTTGATCATCAAAGCTCATTTGAGAGGTTTCACTATTTTCGATAGTAGACTGGCCACTCACGTCCAAGCTTATGAGCAAGCAGCAGCAACTAAAATAAATAACTAGTCTAGCAAAACTCATCCAGTTTCCCACTTTCCTGCGATCACATCGCGACTTCGATCACCCCGGTAAGCATCTGACAAAGCTACAAGGCCACCGATCACCATTATAATAGTCGCTAGCCAAACAAAACGCACCGTCGGGTTTACATTGATTTGGATAACAATCTGCTTACCTTGATTGCGATCAAAATCCTTCAGAACGATATAAAGATCGCGCCAGATTCCACCATCGACAGCGATTTCATTTAATAGATCCTTAGATGTCGGATATAAACTACGAGCGGGTTTCATTCGAGCAATAAGACGACCCTGTTGGCTGACTTCGATCGGAGCAGTAAACAAACGGACATTATCAACTTTACTTACCTCTATGCCTGAAACAAACTTTAACTCGTAGCCCAAAACGGACTTTACTTCATCGGCGTTTAAAGAAACCTCCTGCTCCAACCCACGGTAATTCCCTAAAAAGCCCAAAATCATAACTAATGCGCCCATATGGGCAATGTAAGCGCCTAAAAAGGCACGATTTCGACTAAAAAATAAGGTCCAATGACCTCGAATCATTTTTATTCTTAGAAGCAAGTCCCAACTTAAACATACCGCACACCAAAAAATTAATTGCACACCAGCGAGCTGAATACCTTTATTGAACGGAGAAACGGTATCGAAAATATCTGCTTGCCATGCAAATAAACCAGTAATTGGTAAAGCAATAACAGTAGCATAGACAAAAACCTTCAAAGACTCGCCAAAGTTATTCGCTTGATAGCGCAATAGATTGCCGATAGCTATAGTAACAATTAGCCCAAATCCAACATATGGGGCGAAAGCATTGAAGTAGGGAGCCTGAATAGAAATCCTCTGCTTAGTAATCGTTTCAGAAACAATCGGAAAAATAGTGCCAACAAAAACTATTGCCGCGAACGATAATAAGATAAGCAAACACACAACAACCGCGGACTCTTTAGATACTCCCCAGACCTTACCTGTATCTGTAGGCAATACCAGATAAGCTCGAAATCCGTATATCAAAGATGAAGCCAAAAGCAGTCCTGATATAAAAAGCAAATAACTTGGACCAATTGGAGACTCTGCAAAAGAATGAACCGATGTAATCACCCCAGACCTGGTGATAAAAGTGCCAAAAAAAGTCAGAAAAAAAGAAAGTATTGCTAAAACAAAGGTCAACCTCTTCAATTGACCTAGCTGCCCCTGAACGAGTAAACAATGAAGCAGCGAAGTCACTAGTAGCCAGGGGAGAAAGCTAGAGTTCTCTACCGGATCCCAGGCCCAGTATCCTGCCCAACCCAACTCGACATATGCCCAACGCCCACCGAGAATGATCGCCGCCGTTAAGAAACACCACGATATAAGGCTCCACCTTCTAACTGTTTTTAGCCATCCCTCAGTGACATCGCCATAACAAAGAGCTGCGATACTATAAGCAAATGGAACGGCAAGAGTCGTGTAGCCGACAAATAACATCGGTGGGTGAATCGCCATGTAAGGGTTTTGCAGTAAAGTATTCATCCCACGACCCTCTGCGGCCGCGACCGGAGTCACCGCAAAAATATCTGAGTGAGTGATAGCTAAATAGTACATCCAGCCAAGCACCACCAATAAAGATGCGCCTACATAAGGCATAATATGTTCGTTGTCTTTAGAAAAAGTCCAAAGGCAAACGACCGTGCAAATATTTAAAAACACGGTCCAAAGCATATGGGAGCCTTCTAAAGAGGACCAAAATGCAGTGATCTTATAAAAAAAAGGCAAATCAGTGCTTGAGTTCTTATAGGCATAGTAGAGGCTAAAATCGTGATTAAGAATTGCATACCAAACAAAGCCGCAAGCGATTAAAGACAGCACACCACTGGCGGTAGCTGCAAATCGGGCACTTTGAAACAAACGTCTATTGCGCCATTTAGCAGCAGCTAAGCTCGCAGCGAAGCCATACAGGCAGCTGGCTGAACATAAAAAAAGCAGAAAAAAACCGTAATTAGCCAATAGCCACCTTCAATTAGAATCCAAGGTGCTAGCATATACAGATTTAGGCACTTTGCATAGACCAACTAATCGCTATTTTTGGAGTTTTTTGTATAAATTAATTATAGGTTTCGGATGCTCCAAGACTTGCTGTCTTGGTTGCTTAGACCATCCCAAGAAAACTCTTTGGGCTGCTCTTCGCTTGTCAGCGATAGTTCGATATCAAAAGATTTTCTGGCTACATGTATTAAGTCGTCAACGGAGCTGTACTCTGAACGGTCTAGAACTGCAATTTGGTTCACCCCAACAAAAACAATAGGATGATCAGCCCAAGAAATTTTTTGCTCCGCCAAAAATCTTTTAAGCATTCCCAGATGATCGTTTAGCCAAATCGCTCTGGTTTCACCTGCCTGCTGAGCCTTCTTAGAGTCTGCCATCGATGTCCCTTGACCTATAATCATCGAATGTATCAACTGCTTCTTGGAGTCATCTGTAAGCTTAGAAATGTCAGATTCTATAGACTTGATAGAGTCAAGGCACTCAGGGCAACCAAGATCACCAGTCTGAATTACAGCAATTTTTGCCGATGACTCACTTAATAGGGCACAGAGTGGGCGAGCGGCACCACCAAGATTTTGTAGAATTGGCTGCTTCTTCGAGGCTTCTTCGCTACTGCAGTTAAAATACAAACTTGAAGAGGAGCCGACTCCGCCACCATTTGCATCTCCCGAATTACGCTCTGGAGCTCGGGTCCGCTTGGATAACTCGGACTCCTGGCATCCAGACAAACAAAAAACTATAACTGCTAGCTTAGTAATATATTTAGTCACTTTCATAACATTCCCAACCTTTGTAATTTCTTGTCATTGACTTCAAACCCGTGAACCTTCTCTTTGCCGTCTAACTGATAACGCAGTAGCACTAGGTCGCCGTCCTGAAACTCAACCTTCTGATCAATCAAATACCTTGCCGCATGGGGTCGATCTACCGGCTCATCACTAGCGGTTATTTCGGACCACGGTCCACTCTCTGTTTTGCAGGTATTAGCGTCACCGATGCAGTAACTGAGTTCACCATCGGCTGAGTTTTGGTCTTTAGGAATCACAGATACGTGAGGAATTCCCGTTCCGTCCTCTAACTCTTCAATAGCCATAAAAAACGATGCTTCGAGAGGTTTTTCTTCAGGTGGAGGTTCCGGCTTATCATTGGGAAAAACTCTTTTAAATACCACTGCGACACCATCAGCGTCGTCCTTCTGTGGGCCATCGAAGGAAATATTACACATGAGAGACTGCGGTTGCCCTGACAAACAATTGCCACTTTGCCCGTTGTAATAAGTATCGTCTAAAGCAAAGGTATGCCCAAATTCATGAGCTACCACATTATAAGGGGTGCCAGGACCTACCCATACAATCGGGTTATTAGTGACTTGAGTCAAACCCCACTCGCCGTCCTGTACTCTAAAGTCAACGTGACAATTCTGCTGCGTAGTTGTCACATTAATATTTTTAGTCAATTCGCTTGAAGTCAGCTTTCGAAGGGTATCGATCCATTTGAGTAGCGAAGAACTAATCCAACGGTCCCACTTGTCTTTGTCCCCGTAAACTCCACTCAAACAAACATTGATCGTATCATTTTTGACGTGGCGCATGATTCCTGTGACACTAGGATCCCTATGCCACCAGGTGATGAATTCATAATCATTGCTATTGTAATTTATATGCCGGTCATCGACTTGACGGTCGCTAGTTTCAGGGCCGCAGCCGACCACCCCAAAGCAAGCCAACTGAGCTATCACTACTAAAGCCTGCTTCCGTGCTGAGCTAAATCGTTCCATGATAAACTCCTAAAACCATTATACACCAACGGCTTCGGAGTTTTCCAACCGGCCTTAATATAAAGTTTTCGTTATCGGAATAACTATCTGAAAATGTAGATAAATTAATCAATTAGCTGGTAATTTTACCCCGTCAAACTGGCAGGCATGGTAATCTCAGACAACCATTTAAAATAGATAAAAACTATAATATAATAAAAAATATCAATTTTACTTATCGCTAAAAACTCCCGATTATAGGTTGTAAGTAGAAACCAACTTAAGGAGATAACCATGTTAGAAAATAAAGAAGGACAAAAAATACCAAAGCTGAGCTTGGTAGCTCGACAAAACGGCGACTGGACCAAGCTAACAACCGACGACCTTTTTGCCGGGAAAAAAGTGATTCTTTTCGGGTTGCCCGGAGCGTTCACACCGACTTGTTCATCGACTCACTTACCCCGGTATAACGAGTTATACCCAGTATTCAAAGAAAACGGAGTTGACAGCATCATCTGCTTATCTGTCAATGATGCTTTTGTTATGGAAGCTTGGGAGAAAGATCAAAAAACAGACAATATCTTGTTCCTACCTGACGGCAATGGAGAGTTCAGTAACGCGGTTGGAATGTTGGTAGACAAATCCGACATCGGCTTTGGCAAACGTTCTTGGCGCTATTCAATGCTAGTCAATGACGGAGTCATAGAAAAAATGTTTATTGAGCCGGAGGTTGAAGGCGACCCGTTTGAAGTGTCAGATGCCGATACCATGCTGAATTATATTAACCCAAGTGCAAAGCTGCCATCAGAAGTGACAATTTTAACCAAACCCGGGTGCCCATTTTGCAACAATGCCAAAGCACTTCTGAAAGAAAAAGGGTATGCTTACGAAGAGGTGTCATTAGGCAGCGGTGTTAGCTTCAAGAGTGTCAGAAATCTATCGGGCCAAAGCACCGTGCCACAAGTGTTTATCGACGGAAAACATATCGGTGGATCAGAAGAGTTAACGAAATACTTTCAAAAATAAGGAAAATGTAGATGAAACAGGTTGATGTTGCAATTATTGGAGCAGGAACAGCAGGGCTTTCCGCAAGAAGAGAGGTCGCAAAACACACAGAAAATTATGTCGTTATTGACGATGGACCTATGGGCACTACGTGTGCCCGGGTCGGCTGCATGCCATCCAAAGTATTGATTGAGGCAGGAAACCTATTTCACAAAAGAAACCACTTCGCCGAGGTGGGGATTTCTGGGGCCGAGTCGTTAACCTCTTCCACCAAAGATGCCCTCATGCATGTTAGAAAACTCAGGGACCGCTTCGTTAGAGCGGTGATTGCAGATTTAAACTCTTGGACTGGAAAACATTTAATTGCCAAGCGAGCTAAATTCTTATCAGAGAATACACTCGATCTTGGAGACGAACAGATTACTGCAAAAAAGATCATAATCGCTACTGGGTCGTCACCTATCCTCCCAGCGGATTGGCAGCCCTATAGCAAATACCTACTAAACACCGACGATTTCTTTGAGCAAGAAACACTGCCAAAGGATATCGCGGTCATCGGCTTAGGGGTGATCGGCATTGAGCTCGGCCAAGCACTTGCGAGGCTTG
>JANQHA010000085.1 GCA_028282865.1 Oligoflexales bacterium | reverse complement strand
CTTGAAGAACCTGAATATCGACTCGCCACTCCGCTACAATTGTTTGAATGCGCGGGTTTGAAAAGCACTTAGCGATAAATATGTTTGCTTGCACAGGTGGCTTGTACACTGGTTAACCTCGCTACTACCACTATAAATTATATCAAGTTGTGTGCCGGTCGTCATCTGTTCGCGAGAGCAAGTTATGAAAGTAGTCGGATATCGCTGCTGGATCAGGATTTGCTCCAATTTCACTTGCTCCAAGCTGCTTGAAGGCTTCACCGATAACGTAGCTTGGTGGAAGCCCTTGCTGCCTTGCTAGGTGGATTGGGTCGGATTGGACTCGTTTACTTAACTTTTTTCCCAGGTCGTCATATATCAGGTTGTGATGATAGTAGTCGATCTTTGGCCTATTAGGTTTCAAAATATCCATTAGGTACATTTGCCTGCCAGTGGACTCAATGAGGTCAATACCACGGATAATAAGGTTGATGTTTTGATTGAGGTCGTCAATCGAGCAGGCGAAATGGTAGGTCATTTGACCATCGTTATCTCTAAGGAGGAAATCTCCACATTGTTGGGCCGGGTTTTGTGCCTGTGCGCCGGCCAGCCGATCGTGAAAACAGTAAGTTTTGTCCGGTACGGTCAATCTAACCCTATTCTGCTCTATTGGCCCGGTTTCTTTCTTTCGGCAGAAATTATCATAGAAAAGCTCTCTTTTGTCCGGCGATCCAGATTGCCGAGACTTAATGGCTTGTCTGGAGCAGCTGCATCCGTAAGCAATTTGCTGTGCTCGGAGCAAATCTAAAGCGCTCTGGTAGCTGGTTAGCTGGTCACTTTGCCGGTACTGCGATGGCTTTTCAACACTGCTGACTCCATCGTCTGGTATCAAACCGAGCCAATCTAAGTCCTTCAGCAGAGCTTCTTCGTATTTGGACTGCGAACGGATCTGATCATGATCTTCTATTCGCAAAATCACCTTTGCTCCGAGCACCCTTGCAATGCCCCAGACGAATATCGCTGAGATTACATGGCCCAGATGTAGGAACCCGGTCGGGCTAGGGGCAAATCGAGTTATTAGCTCAGGTTTGTCTGTCATTTCGTTGTAACTTACTGATTAATTTGGATTTATTTTTTTGGCGCTTTGCTCCGTGCGGCGCCTTATACCTATAATAACTTGAACTTGACTAAAATTCTTGTCTCTGGTGTTATTTTGGGCTATTGGTTGCGCTGAATTATAGTGAGGTGTTTGTTTTTTGAACACAACGGTTAAATTAGCCGGATTCGTTCTCTGGCTTTTCGCAGTATTTAGTCCCCATACTGGTGTTGCTAGTGAGGTGACAGGGTTCAATTATGCGCCTAAGGTGGAAAGCCATTATCCCAAAAAGATTTCTGGGATACTCAGCTGGGGAGATTTAGACCTGCAGCGGGTCAGGGTCCGCGATCGACTTATCAGAGTTGCTCACCGCTATAGCCGCCTAAGCTATGTACCGTATATTTGGGGTGGAGGCCGTATCGGCTCTCGAAAGAGTTGCCTTGCATGCAGAAGGTGTGTTCGACAAAAGAAAATTGATTTAAAGAGCCGCTTAGAGCTTTGTAAGCCTTGCCAGCAATGTGGTATTGATTGCAGTCATTTTGTTAATATGGTTTACCGAGAGGCCGGTGTTCCCTATGATTACGCTTCTACTTGGGAGCTAAACAACCAAACTCCAGAAGGCCTATTAGGGTTGTACGATCTAGTGGATTTAGGAACTAAGCTTACTCATGCACGACCTGGTGACCTCTTGATTTACGAAAAGCACATGGTCATGTTAGTCCAGTCGTATAGTGAGGGTTATGGCGACTTTGTTCACGCAACACGTTTCCGAGGCGGCGATAAGTTAAAACTTGGTGGCTTTCGCTGGGATACTAATAAAAATTTGAAAAAATATAGGGGTAAGCTAATTAGGGTTCTGAGACATCGTGCCTTTTTTGATAGTTGGGAAGAAATCGATAGGTACCAGCAAGCCTCTTCGTTACCTAGGTCAAGCTACCTAAAACTTATTGCGCAGTTGAAAAACTTTGTCGGTTACTAATAACAATACTTTTCCTACAATCGCAGTGTTTGACTCAGGGGTCGGTGGTCTCAGTATTTATAAAGCCTTAAATGAATATATTCCTAATGCCAGATACATATATGCCTCAGACTCTAAAAATTTCCCATACGGTTCTAAAGCTAAGGAAGAAGTAGTTAGCTGTGTACTAACTTTTGTCAAGGCGCTGACTAGCCGCTATGCCGTCGATGTATTAGTTATCGCTTGCAATACAGCAAGCACTTACGCTCTCTCGACGGTTCGGGAAAGCTTTCCAGGCTTAGAGGTTATTGGTGTGGTTCCTGCTCTTAAGCCGGCAGCTGCCGACAGCAAAACCAAATGCATTGGCCTTCTTGCGACTCCCGGTACGGTCGAGAGCGCTTATACCAAAGCTTTAATTAGCGAATTTTGTTTAGGGGTTGCTATTAAATGTATTGGTTCAAGACAGCTCGTTGATATCGCGGAGCATAAATTGCGCGGTAACGAGGTTGATGTTAAAAACATACAAGATATTATTTCTCCCTTCTTTACGGCAGAGCAGACCCCTCGGGTTGATCGAATAGTTCTGGGCTGCACTCACTTTCCCTGGCTTAAAGAAGAACTGGACGCAGCAGCAAAATGGCCGGTAGTTTGGGTCGATTCTTCAGAAGCTATTGCAAGGCGTCTTAAAGAAGTACTTGAAAAGAACAGGTACAATATTGACTCCAGCCAACAACTGCCAGGTTCTAGAAACCTTGCCGTCTTTAGTCAGAATGATGAATGGGTGAAAGCATTACAGAACGTTCTTTTAGGTATGGGTCTAGAGGTGGGCATACAGCCCTTAGAGTTATAGAAAACTGCTGTATTGTTGCTCACTATGGGTCTATTTGATATCCTAGATGAATTGATGGAGGTTCGGTATGGCTCAATTTATCCTACGGATGGGGATATTAATATCATTGCTATCTTCTTGTAAATCGCTGCGCCCGGATAGCTTAACTAAAGACTTAATAGTTAGTGATAGTTCCGGAACTCCCTACCTATTTTTTTTAGTAGATTCTGAGGATAAGTCTACCGAGCTTATTTGTCGTCGTAAATGTACTGGCGAGCCGAATGCAGTTAATTATAAAAAACTTTGTAGCGACCATAACGATCAAGCTTCTTATGTAGAGCCAAATCTTTTGGCACCTACGCAGCTTGCTAAGTATTTTAAATATATTCGCGATCCTCACTATATTATGACTATGAATCACCCGCTTGATGAGGGCTTATCCAACGAGCTAAATGTTTTATTTAATGGCAAGAATGATAGCAAAAGTTTCGATGCCAGCTTAGGTGATCCTAAAAAAGTCTGCGAGATTAAAAGGAGCAAGCATCAACCGAAAGTTATTAGCCTCAAGCTAAAATCGGGGTGGTATTTCGGTGATTTTCACCAGGGTCGGGCCGTGGTTCGAGTGGGTAAGAAGTGGGGCTACATTAAGAAGTCCGGTGACTACCTGACGGGTGAGGAGCCTGAGTTTGGTTATGCTGAAGATTTTTCTGAGGGATACGCAGCGGTCGAAATAAATAAAAAATGGGGTTTTATTGATACAACTGGTGAATTTGCTGAGAGCCTCGCAGCTCGATTTGATTACGTGCGGCATTTTTCTGAAGGTCTTGCCCCCGTTCGAGTTGGTAGTAAGTGGGGTTTTGTTGACACAACTGGTGAATTTGCTGAGAACCTCGGGCCAAGGTTTGATTGTGCTATGAGTTTTTCCGGAGGCTTCGCGGCGGTTCGAATCGGTAAAAAATGGGGCTTTATTAACAAGTCGGGCATAAATCTGAATAACGAGAAACCTAAATACGATCATGTCGGAAATTTCTCTGGAGGTTTTGCGGCTGTTAGACTTAACGGCAAGTGGGGCTTTATTGATAGTTCTGGTAATAACTTAAAAGGTCAAAAACCTAAATACGATAAAGTTGGTTATTTTTCCGAAGGCCTAGCTCCTGTAGCGATGTTAGGTAAGAAAAAAGAAAAGAATAATATGAGTAATCTCAAGTGGGGGTTTATAGAAGAGTCTACTGGAGAGCTTGCAGAGAATCTTGGGCTTCGATTTGACTATGCTCGATCCTTCTCTCAAGGATTTGCTTCTGTAGTAGATGATGGTTGGTTATTTATCCATACTTCTGGGCAGGAATTAAAAACGGAACCGCAAAAATTTCAAGGTGCTCTTAGTTTTTCTGATGATTTGGCAGCGGTGACTACCAGCGAAAAGGATAAAAATAATACGAAATGGGGTTTCATAAATAATAAGGGCCAATTTCCAGGTGGTCTAGGTCTTAAGTATACTTATGCTCGAGGTTTTTCTGAAAATTTAGCTGCAGTTCAGTTAGGAAAAGATTGGCACTACATAAATACCCAAGGAACTGCGGTTTTGACATTTAAGTATAAAAATATTCAATAGACTCTAAAATTTGAACTCGGAGGCTTTGCATGTGTCGTCTAGTCCTAGCAGCCACAATACTTGTTATCTCGTCGTGTAAAGTACTTCCTGGTGGTGAGACAAAAGATTTTATTGCTGAAGATAGCTTCGGAACACCCTACTTATTCTTTTTAGTAGACTCAGAAGATAAATCTACCGAACTCGTTTGTCGGCTTAAATGCTCCAAGCGACCAGTTCTGGAAAACTACAGATCCGTGTGCAACGAGCAGCCTGCTTACGTAAAAGTCGATAAAATGGAGAGTCATCAATTTTCCCAGCATCTTAAACATGTTAAAAATCCCTTACAGACAATGGTTTCGAAAACTAAACTAGGTGAAGAACTGTCTATTGATCTAAACAGGTTATTTGCCGCTAGTGATATCTTCGATATAGAAATAGGAGACCCAGAAGAAGTTTGTAATATAAGAAATGCTAGAAACCCCAACGTAATAATTCTAAAATTTCCTAGATTTTTCCTGGGCTCTTTCCATGAGGGGTTGGCACGACTTGGGGTTAGAGATTATATAGGCTTTATTGACCGGTCCGGTAAGTTTGCTCCGGGGATGAAACCTAAATTTGGCTATATTGCCGCCGAGTTTTCTAGAGGTTTAGCTCTTGCGCAAACCGATTTTAAATACGGTTTTTTTGATAGGCAAGGCGAATATCTAAATGGTGAGAAAGGGCCGATATATGATTTTGCTATTCCTTTTTCTGAAGACCTGGCGACCGTCGTTTTGAATGGTAAATGGGGTTTTATAAACCGCTCAGGAATATCTCCGCCAAAACTAGAGCCTCAATTTGCTCGGGCAAGTGTTTTTTCTAGTGGGGTTGCTCCAGTGCAGCTTAAAAGCGGTTTATGGGGGTATATTGATAGGCGCGGTGTCCACCCTCCCGGCTTAGAAGCCAAATTTAAAGAGGCAAAGTCTTTTTCCGAGGGTTTCGCGGCAGTAAAGTTCGAGGACGATAAATGGGGTTATATTGACCGTGCAGGCACATTGTTGGCAGATACGAAGTCTAAGTTTGATGCCGCTTACCCATTTTCTAATGGTTACGCTAGGGTAAAGGTCGGCGATAAAATTGGCTTTATTACTCAATCTGGCCGATATCTAAATAATGAGGAACCTAGATTTCAAAATGCCAGAGATTTTTCAGACGGAATCGCGGCCGTAGCGATTTCGTTTGATAAATGGGGATTTATTGATGAGTCTGGTCAGAGTTTAAATG
>JANQHA010000081.1 GCA_028282865.1 Oligoflexales bacterium | reverse complement strand
TTCGCATACTCGGGCTTGACTTGGGCGAGAGCCAGGTTTTTTTTGAGCGTTGGAGACCAAGTGCCACTGGTAGCAAAACCGATAAATTCATCCATGCTGTTGTAAACTGGTTTACCGTCACGCCAAGCTTGGCTGCAGACTTCTGGCGGTAAATCGTGCTTGGCAAATTCTCTTTCGAGCTCGACCCAATCGATGTCTAAGCCTACTAAGACTTTTCTAGGGTTGTTTTTATGTTTCTTCAGGGCTTTTTGGCCAATAAAAAACGATCGATCTAAATCCACGCACCACCCCAAACCAATTTCGTAAGGAGTGACTTTTCTGCCGTCAATAAGGCAGTGATTGGCACTAAAGTAATCGACTGCGTTCATAATGAACCCGGCTTCGACCCGAGTGACATCAAGAGCGTCGAGGCCACATGCTTTGATACCCCATGGTCCGCCGACTTTAAATAGCGCTTCGTAAATCGTGGGGCCATCTTCAGCAAGGGACCAGATCTCGTAACCAAGATCACCAGTATAACCGGTCCTAGAAATCCAAACGTCTTTACCCGCGATGGTTCCTTTGTCGACTCTAAAAAACTTTAATGCATCCATATCGATATCGGTGACTTCTTTTAGGATATCGCGTGAGTTTGGTCCTTGGATCGATAGTGCCGCATACTTCGCTGAGATGTCAGTGATCTCGACTCGGAAGTTTCTTTTGAATCTCAAAAACCAAGCAAGCGATGGTTCTGCAGCGGTGACTCGGTAAACGTTCTCTTCTAAGCGAGAAACCGTACCGTCGTCCATCACGTAACCTTCCTCGTCACACCAACAACAGTAGGTCACTTGGCCGACCTTGAGCTTGGCGATGTTTTTAGCCATGATCTGTGAAAGGTATGCACCAGCATCCTCACCGATGACATCGTATTTATAGAGTGGTGATACATCAATCACCCCGGCTGCGTGACGAAAGGCGAAGTACTCGCGCTCGTGACAATTATCGAAAGATTTAACCGCATGATACCCAGCCCACTCTTTCCAGAGCATGCTGCTACAACGAGCTGATACGGGTTCATGAACCGGAGAGCCTATTGGCATGACAGTCCCCACTGATTGATAAGTTATTGAAAAAAAGTAGAAAAGTTTTATCACTGCTGCGGCAAAAAGTAAATCGTGAGTAAGGACCCTTCGGTCTCCATCACCATGATATCGTCATGCCCAGCTACGTAGCGATGTATGGGCATCTTTGTTTTTGCTTATTTTTTGTTCCTCCGTCACCAATAATCGGCATGCCAAGCGCGAAGCATGTATGGCATCTACTTACTATTAGATTCGGTTATTACAGGGGGTTAGATTGAGGTGCTTAAAAAGTAAACGTCCCTACGTAGTTAAAATATACGCAGAGACGTTTTCTAGAGTAGGCAGCTGTTAGGGCAACAGGCCTTTTAGGATGAGGCGTTTATTTTTGCTGATGGAGACTGGGAGTCGTCTAGGTTGATCCAGTTTGATGGATTTGCCGTTTTGGGTTCTGGCAATAAGTGTTCGTTTATTGTCGTTCTTTGGGTGGCCATACGGTTGTACATAAACTTTCCCATCTAGCACTAATTCGTAGTCACTGCTTTTGGCAATTGGCTTAAGCTGGACTCTGTTATCACTTTGATAGGCATAGGGGTTTTTATCACTAGGCGAAGAACCCTTATTCGAAGCAAAAGTGCCTGACTCAAAAAGGCATACAAGGTGCATTGCATTAGCTCTTAGGTTCTTGATCTCAATTTTCCCATTTGAGTGATTGATATAGTGATCTATTGTCATAATAGGCTCCCAGGCAGGAGGGCCTAGAGGTAAATCTCTAAAAACTTCTTTCTCTGTACAGTTGGCAGAAATATAATATTGATTGTTTGCTTTGATATGAACAACCTTTTCTGCTTTAAGATCATATATGAACTTCGGATAAACACGGTTAACCTCTTCCATACTATCTGAGAGCCGGGTTCCTATACGGCTGCCGATCGAGTTAAAAGCAAATTCAAGTTTAGAACGAAAAAACCTTAAATTTAGCTTTGGAAAGTCGTAACCAACCCCTCGCCCTGTTAACAGACCAGCTTGTTGATCAATAGATACCGTTACCGACAAAAGTCTCGCACCTTTGACGGGGTAAGATGCGTACCAAAGCCCTAGGTCGTCCACCATCTCACCGTAAGTTTTTATAGGTAATTTGCTATACTCACCGCTCGCCAATAACCGGTTATACTTCTGAACATTTTCTGAGCTCTCATGTTCTTGTTGTTCACGTGCGTAGCGGTAAAGAGCTTCATGCAATACCAATCCGATACGACTCGACCATGAAATCATGTCCCAATATTTTTGTTGGATAAAAAACCTTTTTCCTGCACGTTGCCGGGTTCTTGTTAGTGGGATATGTAGGGCAATTTGCTGAGGGTTACAATCAGGACCTGGAGTTTTAGGAATGAAGGACTCGTCGGGTTTGTTTGATAGCCGCATCTGATAGTTGATCACTGACTTTTTGGCAAAGTCCTCCAAGTAGTGATTTAGTATCACCATCCCAGTGTCGTCGAATGTTCCCAGGCGTTTAGCAATGACTTTGGCTCCCGCTACCGCGAGTTGTAGTTGTTGATCGCCTGTTACGTCACTTTGGTAGCTGCCGAGCGTCGCTGTTTGCTTGCCAACGACCTGCTCAAAATATTGCATGAAGTCTTTACCTCTATGGTTATTCAGGCCTTGAATTTTTTTTGCTAGTTTAGACTGCTCGACTTCTTTTACGATATCTTGCATATCGACTTTTAGAGTGGATGGAAGTAATTTCGGATACTCAGAGGACAAAAGATCTTGGTAGTAGTCTAATAAAATAGCTTTTCTACCACCTAGCTCTCCATATGATTTCTCACAGAGAAGAATATCACCACCATTACCATCACCAGTACCGGCGTCATCAAGCGATGAGTTGTTTCGTGTCTTGCATGAGCTGACGGCCATTACACCGGCGACGATCATGATCAGTGCTCGCCCGTAGCGGAAGCTGTGCCTCAGTTTGTTTCGTTCTGCTTTCATTTTGTTACTTCTCCTAAAAATTCATGGATTGTTTTTTCTGAGTGAAGGCCAGCTGACCTCCATCGACTGCGAGGTAATTTGCATCATCGCAGCCGCATTGGTCCAAAAGCACGCCAAATTCGCCAAAACTGTATCTAACTGAATTCTTTTTGAAAAATTATCAATAAATTCAAGTGTATATAACAAGGCTATTATTAGCAAGATTGTTGGGACGAAAGAGAGCTTTCGCTCATTTATTGGTTAATTTTTGGTGATTTTGTATAGGGAAATACATGACTGTTAGTTTTTTTTACATTCGGCTGCGTTTGGGGGATGGCCTCTCTTTCGCCCATATCAAGGCAAACCGAGTGACAAAGTCGCGTCTGGCATCTATCACGATAGTTTCGAATGATTTTATTTAAGATTCCCGACGCTCGCAAGCTCGCTGTGAATGACAAAGCTCACTTACGCTGCTGTGAATGACAACACCTTACTCTTGATCTTTAGTCAGCTGATAAAAGGCGAGTTGCAGCCTGCAGAGAGAATCTGGGTCTTGGTAGCCATCGGCAATGTCTGAAATCTCCTTCATAAAGGCACGGATCTTCTTTTTGATTTCTGGCTTTTTATCCTTAGGTATGGCGACGGTTAGTCCTTGAAACTCTCGCTCGTCTAAATCATCTACTAACCTATGCTTTGCTTGGTCAAGAAAATAGCGATGATTGCGGTGTAGGTCGACCATCCTTAGGTCATTGATGGTTTCTAGTTCGACTTCGAGCCGTCGATATATGTGCGGTTTGTTGGTTGCTACGATCCACTTTTTCTTTAATAAAAAATCTATGGATTTTTGAATATCTTCCTTAGAAGCATTTACTCTAACGCGACGAAGAATGTTTTCAGGTGTTAGCTCAAAACCGTCGATGTTTACCACTTCTAGTAAAATCTGGTGGAGCCAGTGACTTGAAATACTAGGGTCTTTGATCCGCTTGGTTTGGTTCGCCACGATTTTTGCGCGGATATCAGCAAAGATCTTTTCTTCGTTAACATTTTTTTTATGGGCTAGTTGCACTAGGTCAAGTAAATACTGTAACTCACTTTTGTTAAGTCTAAATCCCCTGGCGATTTTATGTGCGGCTTTAGCTGTCAGATTTCGATCTTCTTTGATCACTTGCTGAAAGTAATTGGGGTTTGCAATTTCACATGATTTGGCGATGGACCTATAGCTATCACCGTTTTTACGACGCTGTTCTAAGTAAGCTTTTAAATACTTACGGTAGTCAAAAAATTCGTAGATGGAAACTTTCAAGGTTATTCCGGCTTCTGGTTTATTCAAGGCTCATGGTCTTCACCATAACATATATCCGATTTAGAAGAGAATTTAGCAAGGCTTTATATAGCAATCATAGCTTAGCACAAAGATCATCGGGTTTTCGTAGTATCTCTACCGGCATAAAACACCCTGAGCTCCGATCTTCATCATATATATCGTGAATATTGCCGTTCTTTAAGAACATCTTCACTCTTTTTTGATCAGGCGCGAGGTGCTGTAGTTTAGGGTCAAGTAATAATAATGCCTCAACCAAATCATCGTTTGTCTGAAAATCGCCTGAGTCGTAGTTAAAAGATGTGGGTGAGAACCTATACTTATTAAACAATGTGTTGGGTTGAGCTCCTTTGATTTCATAATCAAAAATTTTAGCGGCTTCTATATTAGGGGCCTTTAGGTTTTTACACTCAGCGAGTCGGGCTACATAATAACTGCGGTATCTTTCATAGTTTTTAGATTTCATCAGTCTGTATGCTAGGGCAAAAGCTGAGTTTTGAAAAAGAACGATACTAAATAACCTATTTTCGCATCCTACGTCAAAATAGTCGAACCCACCTTCCTCATCTGGAACTATATGCCGATATCTTGGACGCTTGCTTGGTAATAAGTCTAAATATGCTAATTGTTCCATTTTGTGAGTTTTTCCTTTTTCGCTGCTAGGGACAGCTAGACCATTTTTTTTAAAGTCTCCTAGACCCTGTTCACCGAAGGCAAAAGAACCAAGTGCACCAGGCCAATTTGGGTAGATAGACCAATTTGGCCGGTACTTTTCGCCGTGGCAGTCAGCACATACCGCAGGATTTTTCTTAGAAAACTGTGGTAACTGATCTTTTTTAACTGGAGGGCAGGTACGGCTCTTCGCCGTTTCTGCAGTGATATCACCAGAAAACGAAGCTGCATAAAACTCCCACTGATAGGTGTCAGGGTTTTGTTCAATCATTTCTAAGCAGTGATAGTTTTCGTGCGAGGGGTCGCCGTTAAAAGCCATCATAAATCGGCCTTTCAAGTCGAATAGTATCACTCTAGGTGATTCTAGCGAAGCCCC
>JANQHA010000039.1 GCA_028282865.1 Oligoflexales bacterium | reverse complement strand
GAAAACATTTCTAAGGTTGAAGGACTGGTAGCCAAGGCCGGAATGAGTATCCTCGGCAAAGTTAAGAACTCGAAAATTCTTGGCCAACACCTGCTAATGCCCGATCCGCTTTCAGTGGTTCAATTGGAAATAAATTCACCGATGGATAAAACCCTTTTTGGTAAGAGTCTTTTGGGGCTAAAAAGGTTGATCGCTAATGAACCAACGGCACCCGATTTAGTCTTAACTAATAATGCTTATCACCGATCGAATGTTGGATTTCATCCGACTGAGTATAGATTTCAGCCACTGATTGGCTGGCTTGTTGGTACCGCTGGTGGAAAAAGACACTGGTCCGATCCTTACGAACGTTCTGAAACTGTGAGCCTCGATCTTAGTATCGGGCTTCGGAATATGGAAGAAGGGTTTCTTGCCGAATGCATGATGCATTTTGTCGCAAATGATGAGTGCGGTTACAGGCCGATGAACTGGCTGGCGCTGTCGATACGGCTTGCAGCAGATATTGTCGGAATTATTAAGGATATTATCTCTATGGGTTCTTCGTCAGCTACTTCGGAAGCTGCTAAGGAGGCGGTCAATGCGGCAATGGCCGAAGTTCAGCAGCAAATTGCCGGGGAGATAGCTAACATGGCGACGTCTTCAATAGAAGTGTATGCGCAGGAGCAGTTTGATAACGGTTTTAACAAACTTAAATCGCAGTTTGTGAATGAAATGTCCGGTCGTATGAATTCTGTTTATAGCCAGACTATGACTAGGATGAATATTTCTAATCAGGTGCAGCAATGATGACTGTTATGCGTGGAAATAAGCAAGCTGGAGCTATTAGCTTTCTATTTATTTTTTTGCTTCCGATTCTTGTTGGGCTAGTCGGTTATAGTCTATATATGGGGCAACAGGTCGACCTGAAGATTGAAGCTCAAAACTCATCTGATGCATCTGTTTTTGCTATGACTGGGCATGCTACCCAAGGCCTCAATATGATTTCTGCAAACAATTTGGCAATAGGGGGTTCGCTTCATGTCGCCGGGGCAGTGCCGATATTGGCCGCTTATGGATCGATCGCATATGCGCTCACATTTAGTTCAAGCGACTCGATTAAAGATTTTGCTGCTGCGGCGACATCGATACTGACGATGGGGGTGGTTCATGTCACCGATGATTTTCAAAAAAATATTTGGAATAAGCTAGCGATTGTGAGTTCAAGTTACTTACGGACCGCAGTTGGCTTAACGTCTTTTAATAAGTTTTTGGCGGACTATTGGCTGATACCTGCCCCAATACGAGCTGTTGAAATGGCCCGGTTAAACACTCCAGATTCCATTGTTGTTCCAGTACAGAAAAGCTTAATTAATAACATGAGCTCTGGAATAAAATATCAAGGTTTAAAAGTAAGCACCTCAAAAGAAAGCCTTTGCCATACCTTGAAGTCGTCCGAAGGGGTGTCTGGTAGAGATGTTATTATGAACTGGATTGCTGGGCCTTTAAAGACACTCAATGCACCTGGTAGCGTTCAATCTTTGATCCGCGGGCTCCAAAAATTAAACGAATTTGTAAACAAATACGCCCAAGCTACCATTTCTTTTGTCGGATGTGGTTATGGAATTAAGTCGCAGCTCATGAAGTTTATTAAATACCTTTCGGAATCTCCAGCTATTGATAGCAATATTTTAAGCCAAATAATGAGCTCCCTAGATGCGGGCAATTTGGTTCATGAGGCTGTTCAGCACAAGCAGATCAATGGCAAGAGAGGTTATTCTGTTTTTTTGGGTCGTGTATCTTGTAACTATGTTATTAATCCCGCAGCAGAGCTAAGCCGGGCTAAAGCCCTTGCAGCGTTACGTAGTAAAACAAGCGCACTAGAGTTAACTAAGCGGGCGTTATTTACCAAAGTATTAAAAAAGATGCATGATGATGTCCATGCTGCAGATAATAATTTATTACATTTATTGCATGGGAATAGGTATCAAGGACCTCAGAAGAATGCTAGTAACTCTCCATACTATTGCGATAAAAAAAATTCCGATGGTAGTGTTAACCGGCTATATGATCATATCCCACATCTCGGTTCTAGTGGCGAGCAATGTTTGAATTTGCGCAACTTAAATTACTACTGCCCGCTTAAGAAATATATTTCTATACCAGGAGGCGGAGTCTCTAGGTTATCAAAATGCGCAAAGATTGTAAGAAATCAGATGAAAGATTGGAAAGATAATAAATGCAAATGGTATGACGAGATAGATAAAGACAATGAGCTTCAGGTAGTAAATTGGGGCAAGCAGATTGACTCGTATATGACGGCAATAGAATCAGGTGGGAATATCCTTGGCCGTTTATCTAGGCGTACAAGTGACAATCGTGACTTCGGGTTCACCTACATTGATGACCCAGCCGCTTTTGCTGAGTCTGTTAGATTTGCCAGCTTGGTTGCAAAATCAGCCGACTACCATCGGGGTGTCACGGCGCTGCCTTGTAAAAAAGAGTTTCAGGTGGAAGGCTCGGACGGTATAAAATACTGCCAAGATAAAAAGCTGGTTGGTTTTGCTCCGATCGCTACTAAAACCAACTTCGATCATCTTAAGGAGCATAATAACGGTCAATATGTCGAGGAATTGCGAGGTCTTTCTGCAGGGGCGTCTAGATTGATTAATGACAACAGCAGTGCCCTGGGGAGTTCATGGGGCAGAAGTATTTGGGCCTTAAGTTTTAGTAGGGCTGTAAAGTTGAAGAATCCACCTGACCAAGCAAAATTATTTTGGCCCGATTGGTTTCCGCAAATCGAACAAAAAAATTCCTTATTTTTCCAAGATATGATGAATCACATCCTGCCTTCGCAGTCAGAAACGAATTCAACTGTGGCTTTTTTATCTTTGTTCCAGCAGTAGCTTAAAACTCGAAGCAGTGCGCTCCATTGATGCTTAGTTGTAAATGACCCGGCAGCTTTGCACCAAGAAAGCAGCAGTTCTTGGATCTGCTCTCTATGTCCGACTCGTTAAAAGGGGTAGCAGCAGATTGAGTATCCACTAAAAAACCCCTAAACACTTGGCCTACTCTAATACCACCGTAACTTCGGTCTAGACCCAGGAATTCTGCTGGTTTTCTTGAAAATACTTCTACTAGTCTTTGGGCACTAAGTTTTTGATCTTGGTAAAGTTTTAAGAGAACACGGAGCGAAGCCTCGAGTCCAATGGTTCCGTATGCCGAGGTTTTGAAGTTGGTGCCTTTTGCCTCCGCTTCATGAGGAGCGTGGTCAGTAGCGACAAAATCGACTAGACCATTTGCCAGTCCAAGCTGCAGGGCACTGCGATCTTCGGGAGACCTCAAAGGTGGATTCATTTTGAATCCAGTATTTTCTTCGCTGATATCATCGGAAGAGAAAAGGAGGTGATGTGGTGAAACCTCGCAGGTAACTCTTAGGCCTTCTTCCTTGGCAGACTTCACCAGATCCAAAGTATGCTGAGAGGATACGTGGAGCACGTGATACCTGGCTTTTGGAAACCTTCGCAAGACATCGATGTCACGGCGAACCATATCTGACTCCGCCGCGTATGGATATGCTGGTATTGCCAGTTTTTTCTGAAGTGGTCCTTCAGCTAAGACGCCTTTATGTCCAGCAAATTCAGCGTGCTGCAGCACTGGGATACCGGTTGACTCACTTGCTTGAAATACTTCGGCCATAATGTCGTCAGATTCCACGCCCAGCCCGTCGTCGGTAAATGCACGGACACCCCAATCGCACAGGTGCTGATAATTGGTGGCCTCTGCACCTTTCAAATCTTTAGTGATCGCCGCAGACAAGAGAACCTGAACCCCGGTAACTTTAGAAGCCTCTTCGAGCTGAGTATTGGCGAGGTCGCAAGTAGCAGGACTATCGATGGTAGGAGTTGTATTTGGCATGGTTAACACTGCACCAATCCCCCCCCTAACCGCAGCTCTAAGCCCGGTCAAAGGCAGCTCTTTTTGTGGTTGACCTGGAACTCTTAAATGAACTTGTGGGTCAACTCCTATAGGTACTAGTGAATTACCTTTGGCATCAATTTCTTCTAGGCCGGATCGATCATCGATAGACTCCGAAATTTTCTTTGTGATGTTATCAATAACTAATACATCACACTTATACGGATCTGCTTCATGCGACCAAAGCACGCAGTTTCGGATGATATAAGAGCTCGGTAGTTTCTTAGCTTTCAAGATCTTGGACCTTATTCGTAAAACTTTGAAGCCACGGCTTCTGCATTATGCGGGTGTAAACTCTCGTAGTGAACTGCACGAACCTCGAAGTCATCAATTCCATCAAAGCCCAACAAAGCTTGGCGACCTTTCCTAGCGGCATCTTCTGCAAACATGAGATTCTGGCCATTTAACCTAGCAAACTCTTGCTCATCTTCGCGCTTTACAGCTGCCTGAACAGGGGTCTTTAAAGTAGATTCTATTGTTTGAATGAGTTCTGGAACATCAATGCTTTGAGTGTCTTTAGCCAGTTTTAAGTGAACGAACAACTTGCTGCGTTGTCCATGCGGGGTAGCGAGAATTCCTTCGGGCGTTCCTAGCCATTCAATGATTTGGTCTCTACTAAGCTGCTGCTCTTCAAATGTCTCGGCAAATTTTCTTTGGATCAGTTGCCGTGCTAATGCAGCTGAACACGGGCACGTGCTGGAGTAGGTGACCTCTAACTTCATTTCTAAGAAGGTCTCATTGTTATCTCTGCGCCCTATCATCTCACACGGATAACTGCGCCAGCCATAGTTGTCGCTTAAGAGTGCCTTCTGGCGCATTGGATAGGGGAATCTTAAGTTTACGAAAGCAGAGCGACTCGAGTTCTTGTGACTAAGAGTAAATTCCTCTAAGACATCGACGACTGATTTAAAGTTTGCCGGTTGGGCTTCCAAAGTGTTTTGTAATATGAGAAACAACCGAGACATATGTATGCCTTTAGAAGTTTGGTCATCTAAGCTGACATAGGCGTCTGCCAGCCCCATGGTAAAGTATTT
>JANQHA010000674.1 GCA_028282865.1 Oligoflexales bacterium | reverse complement strand
CTGTATGCTATTTCGTTAATGGGTCAGCGAGATCTGAATCGACAAGTCTATCGTATTCTGGCTGTTATGGTTAGAGAGTTAGTGGGTTTAGGAGCATCGGTTGATACGATGGTTGCTCGAAAGAATGCTTTTGACCATATCAAGAACAGTGGTTTTTTTGTTACTCATACCCCTGCAAACGAAAGGTTATTAAAGTTTCTCCTTGAGGCGTCGGAACCAGAGTTCCAGCCTTTTTCTGCAGAGAAGATCTTAGGTAACTTTGCAATTTATGAGGCAGATGCTGATTTTTTAATGCATCTGCTTTCTTATGAACCGTCGGAGTATGTAGTTTACCGCATGATTGATAAACCATTTGCTATTCCGTGGGCACCGGCTCAAAATTTAAAAATCCTTATTAGGGAAGTCATCCATAATGAAAGATATCTTACTGATATATTGTTTCGATTGTCTGCTAATCCAGCGAAAGAAGGTAGTTCAGAAATTGCGCAGGTACTCGTAGATAAAGGCGCTAAAATCAGATTATATAAAAATAGCTCGATAAATGCGCTTAATATTTATGTTCAAAATTTTGAAGATAGTTGGAAGGTAAATGAAAAATCAATTGAATTTATCTCCATCTTGGAAGAGTCTACTGATATTAGGTCAGTGGTAAACCTAAATTCTAGTTACTTTTTTGACGCAGACGAAAGGCACTTTTTTTCAACGAGTGGTAGATCTTTCAGCCCACTTGGAACCTTATTGTATACGCTGGCGGATTCCGATTGGTACTTTATGACCAACCCTCACTATTTCGAGAGGTATGTTAAAGAAATAGTAGCTCCAGTTAAAAAATTTATGGCTAAGTTGGCTGCTTGGGGAGCCGATTTTAATCATCTGCAGGAAACCGACTATGATGGAGACCAAACTCCGCTCACTCTTATCACTGGTTTTATGCCTTATGAAACTGGGAAAAACTTAAAATCTGACGACAAGCGCTATCAGTCGATTGTTCCGATCAGCAATTATTTGATTGAGCATCTTATTGAGTTCGGTGCAAATCCTAAACTCCCTAATGAATGGGGGCAGACTCCCTATCTTTGGGCAAGTTTTTATGCTGAGATGTATCAAAAGTTCTGTAATTGGCCAAGTATGTCTCAAAAGGCTCGGAAGGATTATGAGCAGCGCTTGGGCAACTTCAAGACCGCCCAAAACATTCTAGAGAAACATGGCGGGGCAGTTAAGTCAGGTGTCATTCGTTATGATAGTGCCCGGTGCCGGATTAATAAAGATCAGACTGTGCGGCTTTATATAGGTGGCATTTCAAAGGACGGCGAAAGCGAGTATCGGTAAATGTGACGATCTTATCGATGTTTTTTATACTATTTTAGAGGAGAGCTAAATTGAATTTTTATCGAATATGTATGTTGTTATCGTTCATTGTTACGAGCACATCTTCCCTAGCTGAGGATCCAGCTGATCATAAAGGTAATGGTGG
>JANQHA010000630.1 GCA_028282865.1 Oligoflexales bacterium | reverse complement strand
CTATGGTTTGGGTGTCTAACTCTTTGGGGACCACTAATCCAATGAAGCGGATCATATCCGATGCTCATGATGTTGGTGCTGTTGTATTGGTTGATGCTGCACAGGCGATTGTTCACGAAAAGGTGGATGTGCAGTCATTGGATTGTGACTTTCTTGCTTTTTCTGGCCATAAACTTTTTTCTCCTACCGGTGTAGGAGTGCTCTATGGCAAGCGGGATCTGTTAAATAAGATGCCTCCAGTTTTGGGTGGCGGAGATATGATTAAAACCGTTAGTTTTGATAGGACCACTTATGCTGATTTGCCGGCTAAATTTGAACCCGGAACTCCCCATATTGCGGGTGTTATCGGTTTGGGCGCCGGAATCGATTATCTAGAGAGTGTTGGCCTAGATGAGATTCATAAATACGAGCGGCAGTTGCTCCGAGAGGCGACAGCAGCACTGAGTGAAATTCCTGGTGTGCGAATTATCGGCTGTGCTGAAGACAAGTCGTCGGTGATTTCTTTTGTGGTTGATGGTATTCACCCTCATGATGTTGGTTCAATACTTGACTCTGAAGGGGTCGCAGTTAGGACCGGTCATCACTGCTGTCAACCTGTGATGGAAAGGCTTGGGGTAGCAGGGACGGTGAGGGCTTCTTTCTGTTTCTATAATAATAGCGATGATATTTCAGCGTTGGTTAAAGGTATTCGCAAAGCTCAGGAGATCTTCTCTTGAGTTACCAAGAAAATACCATCTATCAACAGCTGATTCTGCGCCATAATAAGTGTCCATGTAATTATGGAAAGCTTGAAGACAGTCAATTTTACTCTGAGGGCGTCAACCGCCTGTGTGGCGATCGTTACCAAGTTTACCTGAATCTGGATGACTCTCAACGAGTTCAAGCTGTGAAGTTTGAGGGAGAAGGGTGCGCGCTGTCAAAAGCCTCAGCGTCTATTATGACTGAAATGATTTTGGGTAAAAGCCTCGAAGAGGTCAATTTACTTTGTGATGGTTTTGAAAGGTTTGTTACCGATTCCAGCGTTGTTGAGACGCTTGAAAAAAATGAAGTCGATGATTGGCGGGCTTTTTATGAAATGAAGAATTTCCCAGCCCGCAAGAAGTGTGCAACTATCATTTGGCAGACACTGAATGCAGCTATTTCTAAGCAAAAGAATCTGGTTGTTGATTGAGGAAGTATGTGATGGATGACATTCAAGTTTTTAGCCAATGGACTCCGAACCCAAATGCTTATAAATTCATTGTCAGTGAGTTCTTGATTGACCAAGGTAAAGTTACTTTTAATGAACTAGGTGAATGCTCAGATATTCCTCTAGTCTGGGCTCTCATGTGTATGGAGAGCGTTACTCAGGTTCACCTCTATGAAAATGTTCTTACTGTTACCCAAGACGGGAGTAAGGATTGGGGAGAGTTGAGCGAATCTGTTGAAGCTATCTTGCAGCAGTACCTCCCAACTCATGACACTCATGTTATAAAAGAGATTCAAAAGAAGCGACCTGATTTGAGCCCTGAGCTGCAGGTTATTGACGACATCATCGACAGAACTATCCGTCCAGGGCTTCAGGGTGATGGAGGCGATGTTGAGTTGGTTGATATAGAGAACCATATTTTAAGTATCCGGTATGAGGGAGCCTGTGGTAGCTGTCCAAGTGCGATGTTTGGGACCCTTCAGGCAATCACTGGCATACTGCAGGATGAGTATGATTCTGAGATCGAAGTGGTGGTAGTGTGAGGTTTAAAAACTTAGACTTAACCTTGCAAGTTAAGATGTATTTCTTAGACTTGATCTAACAAGAAGTAATGGCCATTAACTTCAGAATTTTTTAAAAAAAGCCTAAATTATCCAACAAATGTCAAAATCCTAGACACCTCCCCCCCCCAAAAAAAAGGACTTTTCTTAAAGCCATCCGGATAAAGACCAAATTGTAACTATCTAAAAATATTAATAATTTACCATTTACATTTCATCTAATCATTAGTTGTCCTTTTGGTCTATTCTATGCATATATTCGGCAGAGCGTCGTCGGCGCAATATTTATTTCTCAACAGACTTTAGGAGTGTTTTATATGAGATTCTTGACTACGTTAATTGCCCCTGTATTAATAGCTGGCCTTTTTGGTTGCTCTAAACAGAGTTCAAGTTCATCCTTAAATCAAAGCGAACAGAAATTTGAAGATTTTCAAGAAATGTTTACGAATGCTTCATCATCTGATGAAATCATAAATCTGATAAATGAGAAATTACACGGATATCCAAGTCACAAATTAAATAATGCGAACTTTCTAGCGCTTCTTGAGCATATTTTAGATCACAATTTTTGCAATAATCAGGTTCGAACTGCAGTTGGCGGTCTTCTTTTAAGCGAATCGTTAATAAGTGATAAGAAAAAGATGATTAGTAACCCTGCTGCTCTAAACATCTCTATCAGAATTGTAAAGAACTACGACCTTGAAGATTCTAAAACTTTGCCATCCTATGTCGGATCCACTAATACCCTAAGCCGTCTTTTGAATGTGCAAAGAACAACAGACGTAGCTTCAGAAATTGAAACTAACATTCCAAAACTTCTGAAACTTTCTAGGTTTGGTAATGACCCTAGATCTTATTCTAATTTGTTAGATATCATTTTTTCAATCGCTAGCATTAAGAAGCTCAAAGAAGAAAGCGAAATGACGCTTATCGAAATCGCAAAATCTCGGCCTAAAACGTACCGTGGATCTGGGAATTTGATAGTTGCAAGCAGTGAACCACTGGCTCATCTTGGTGCACTCTCCTCGGGCTGGAATATGCAATCGCGAGTAGCACTATCTAATATTAAAAATATCGACAAAGTTTTTTCGACAGCGTTAGATAACTTCGCTTCTAAAGAAATTCGCAACGACAAATACTTCGATACTAATAGGGTGGTCTATTGGCTAGAAAGAGCTTTAAAGGAAAATGGTGATCTTTTTAAAACCACCCCCGACCTACAAGATCAAGTAAATAAATTAAAATAATAAAGTAAAGCCTTTAAAGGGTATTGAGTTCGTAAAACATGCATCAAGGATATAACTTCTTGGTGCATGTCCTATTTGACTTCAAAAACTATATTCAGATGGTATGTGGTATTTTGTATATTCAAAAAGCCTTCAACTAGTGCCATAGTCAATACACCTAGCATATAATGTCAGATCGTCTTAAACCTTGATTATCAATTTGTCAGCTCAAGTCTCAGTTTTTACATGCGAGGGTTGTTTTTTGATTTCTAGAGCTTGCTTGGGCTATCGCTAACGACACGAAACTTTTTTTATGCTACCGATAACCCAGGATTTATCTTTATCTTCGATGGTCACTCTGACACAAAGTTTTTCAGATTCAACTTTAATTAAAAACACTTTATCAGCTTTACTTGTTATCTGAATAACCTTCTTGCCAGCTAGCATTTTTTTAGCTTCTGGTGAGAATAAAATAAAATCTATCTGTTGCGCTGATTTTAAATATATATCCTTAGTTTCAATTTTTGTACGCGGGGTGCTGGGATCAGAGACGCATTTAAGCTGACAAACTAAAGCAAATAATCCATTCTTTTGACCTTTTTGACACTTTTCAAGTATGGCCCTACTTTGGTCGCCACATATTTTCGCTGCACGGGACTGTATACCTGGCCGAAGCGCTTTGTCGCAATCTGCTGGCGCCGTTTCTCCACTGCACTTTTCTATATCAGTCGAACCGATCTCCCAGCGGTCTTTACCGATTTGATTTTGATAGGCGGACTTAATGCAGGAGCAAAGAAAACATGAGTTAAGTGCAATAAAAACCAGATATTTGCGAGACATTCGGCTACACCTTAAACATCTTACTGCCAGTTCCGTAGTCAACGGTTTCGATATGCTGACGCTCACTGGTTTCTTTCATTTTCCGTACGATCTCAGTAATGCGGTCTAAAGACTCTTCAATTTTATCGTAAGCCTTGTCTTCATGACTTTTACGTGCCTTGTAAAGTGAGGCGATTGCAATGGTCAACGGGGTGTTGATCTCGTGGTTGTAAGTTACCATCATTGCGTTGACGGTTTCGAGTTCTTTGGTTCTAACGCTGTCCTTGTAGTATTGCTGAAGAGCGAGCTGAGTATTGATCCGAGCCATTGCAATATCGATATTTGCAGGTTTGGTGATGTAGTCGTTAGCACCTAGTTTTAACGCTTCGATAATATCAGAGACTTCATCTTTGGCAGTAAGCATAATGACCGGTAGCTCGATGGGCTGATATTTTTCACGGAGGTACTTAAGAACTCCGATACCAGAGATACCAGGCATAACGATATCTAAAAGGATCAATTGCGGAGCGCTGTCGTCAATTTCTTTGATGCACTCTTCTCCGCTTTGAGCTACGGATACATCAAAGCCATTTTTTTTTAACAGTTGCGCAAGAAGATTCGCACTAATCGGCTCATCATCCACTAATAAGATATGACCTTTTGACTCGTTCATCAATTTCCACCTGTGTTTATAATTGTGTTTAACTCCTGCTTTAAAGCTTCTAAATTTTTAGTTAGTTCAGATAGCAGCTCAGAACTACCGTCTGTTGACCCATTACGTCCGATAGCTTCTAGGTCTGCAGCCATTTTAGTCACCGAATGTGCATGGAAGTTCCCAATAGCTCCCTTAAGGGTATGAGCAGTCGTTTCAAGCTTTTCAGCAGAGCCCTCCGCAATCGCAGATTCAACATTTTTTACATAGCTACTAAGCTCTTCAAGCAGCATATCTGCAGATTCTTTAAGAAGGTCTCTATCTCCGGCAAATTGTTCCAGCAAATCATTTTGATTGATTAATTGACTCATTTTTAAATCCCTCTAATAACAGGCCATAGGCTATTACTAAATAGTCTAAGGTTTAATTGCAGCCCGACGAATAAAATGACGCAGTATAAATAATAC
>JANQHA010000601.1 GCA_028282865.1 Oligoflexales bacterium | reverse complement strand
TATGGGTGCTTATGTGATCTTGTTGCTCAAAGAAGTTTACTGATAAAGGCCCAGTTGTAACGTTAAAAAAGCAGAACTTACCATCGACACCTGTAGCATTCATGGATACATCGAGGTAGCCATAGCGATTGAAATAGTAAGGGCCATTAGCTTCAACATCCAGGCTCACACTGATACCTTCTAAAACAACTCGCTGATCGGGTTGGTCGAAGGATGTAGCAAAACCACATAAGGTCCCGGTGCTAGTATCAGAGGTAGACCCCACTACCCGCTCGTAAGTATTAATCATGCGGTCTCTCGACAGCAGAAAAAGCTCACTAAAAGGTTGCTGCCCACTAGGAATATTTAAGTTAAAGCTAGCTGGCCTAACCCGACCTAGCGGATCATCGACAAAGACGACATAGCGAGAGCCTGTAGCTAGCTGGTCTATCTCGACATAACCCAGTCGGTCGCTAGTGACGTGATGCTCTGAACCAACGACTTGAACGCGCAAACCAGGCAAAGGATATAGGCGCTTACCATCGAAGGTACTACGATCATCGCCAAACCTTAACTTAACAGATACGAAGGATGCATTTAAAGAAGTTACAGAATAATCACTAACCTCTATATCAGCATTAACTGACTGAATAACTTGCGGGGAACTTATCGGTTGGGTGATGGCCTGATCAACAGCTACATCAGAGTCGCCTTGATAGTTTGCGTGAGGACTTAAACTAAGGGCCTTCACTTCGTATAGCTCGGAAGGAATCTTTATATCCAAATCGCTAGCAACAAAACCCTTATCCTTTGGTTTAGTAACCGCACGAACTACCTGCTCTTTGCTAGATGCCGGTTCAGGTTTCACCGCTGGTTTAGCTTTAGCCAAGCTCTCTGAGTCGGCAGAACTTGGCTTAAAGTTTTCCACAAGAGTCGCAAAGCTAACTGCTTCTGAGCCAAGTAGATCTTTCAGTTTAACTTCAGGAAAAATTAGTTTTTCTCGGTTTCGCTGCAGCTCTAACTTTTCAAATTTAGTCTGCTTAGGTAGAGATAGTGCCGTATCGGTTGAGTTAGTCTGATTAATAGCTACAAATTGGCTCATCGGGGCAGCCGCTTGATTTATTAAGGAGTTAATGCTTATGACATCGGAGGATGCAAATAGACTCGACGGGCTTAAACAAAACAAGCCCAAAGCTAAGCTATGTTTAGCTAGTCCGAGTTTTAAAAAGCGCCCTAACAAATATTCCCTCACCAAAAGCCCGTTCGAATGAACTAATCTCGCAATACTTTTCGGATTATAGCTGAAATTTCTTAAAAAAAAGTAAGTATTAATGACAATAAATTTTGCACCAACCTACTTAATATTTTACCCTATAGCCATACCTCGAACAAGCTGCGCCCTAAGGATCTCAGGGTTTTTTAGCTCAGCCAAGGTGCTCTTTAAGGACCTTGCTGA
>JANQHA010000547.1 GCA_028282865.1 Oligoflexales bacterium | reverse complement strand
TCGAAGCTAAGAGCAAAATAGTGATTCTACTGACTGACGGTAGGCAGACCTCAGGATCTATTGATGCCGAGCTTGCGGCCAAGGCTGCCGCATCTCTTGGGGTTAAGGTTTATACCATTGGAGTTGGCAAAGAAGGCAAGGTACCGTTTCCGGTTCAAGGGCCTTGGGGACGTCAACGCATTGTTTATCAAGAATCTGATCTTGATGAGGAGGCCTTGAAGAAAATCGCGTCAGTGACCGATGCGAAATTTTTCCGAGCCTATGACACGGACTCTTTGCAGCAGGTTTATAAAACCATCGACACTTTAGAGAAAACTAAGTTGGCTGTTCCGGAGTTTCACTCGTTTAATGATGAGTTTGAGTGGCTAGTTTTGATCGCCTTAGTATTTGTTGGGCTCGAAGTTATTACTGGCATTTCTAAGTTTAGGAGTTTGCCTTAAGATGCATTTTGCTAACCCCCAATATTTTATGTGGCTATGGTTATTGATACCACTGTGGCTCGTTTATATTCTTGGGGTTAAGCAGCATCGTAGACGACTGGCTGGCTTCGCACTTTTTGTACCTAGACTTATGGATAATCTAAGACTAAGTAGGAGGCGGGTTTACTCTAAATTATGCCTTGTGATTTTGGCTGTAATTTTAATGGTCTTAGCGATGGCCAAACCCAGGTGGGGTTACGAGTGGCAGATGGTAAAGATGGAAGGAAGTGATCTCATTATCGCGGTGGATGTTTCTCGCAGTATGCTTGCTACTGATATCAAACCCAGCCGTATTGAGCGTGCGAGGCGTGAGATCATTGACCTTCTGAGCATGCTAAAGGGCGATCGGGTAGGGGTGATAGCTTTCGCTGGCGGGGCCTACGTACACTGCCCGCTGACTTCTGACTACGGAACCGTGAAGACGTTACTCGAGTACCTTGATCCCAAGTTAATTCGTACCCAGGGTACAGCAATTGGGTCCGCCTTGGAGGCTGCGTCGAGTAGCTTGGGTGAGGCCAGCCCTAGCTCATCCAAAGGCCGAGCGGTTATTCTAATTTCAGATGGTGAAGATCATGATCCCATCCCAAGTAACCTTCTTTCTGAGTTAAAAGATAACGCGGTTCGCGTATATACTATTGGGGTTGGCCGAGAAGAAGGCGCCCCGATTCCTGAAGATGGCGGCGGATTTAAAAAAGACTCTCAGGGCCGGGTCGTGCTTAGTAAGCTGGATGAGTCCGAGCTTAAACGGATTGCCCAAGAGACCGGCGGCTTGTATTCAAGGTCTGTTTCTGGCGATTTGGACTTGGCCAATATTTACCAAAAGGGGATTTTAGGGCAAACTGATGAGGTAGAATACGACGAGCAAAAACGCAAAATATGGTATGAGCGATTTCAATGGTTTATTTTAATGGCAATTATATTGTTGGTAGTTGAGGTGTTCGTTTCTGAATATAGGGTTGCTTTGATACTGCTTAGTTTTATAGGTACTCAGAGTCTTTACAAGACCGCTAGGGCCGATAGTATCTCCGAAGCGGAACAGTTTTATGATTCTCAGAAATTCCAGCAAGCCAAAGAAAAGTTTCAGCAGCTCGAAGTAGAAAATCCTGATGATTTGCGCCATGCCTACAATAAGGGGGTTAGCTCATACCGGATGAAGGACTACGACAGCGCTAGGCAGTCCTTTGCTAAGTCTGGTAACAGCAAGGACAAGCGTCTCTCTAGCAGGTCTTTTTATAATTTGGGAAATACCGAAGCAGAACTCAAAAACTATGACGGCGCAATCGCTGCCTATGAAGAGGCGCTTAAAATAGATCCTGAGTTTAAAGAAGCAAAGGAAAATCTTGGCATTGTTAAACAGCTTAAAGAGCAAAAACAGCAGTCTAAAGATCAGAACGATGATAAGAAAGATAAAGGTCAGCAAAACAAG
>JANQHA010000437.1 GCA_028282865.1 Oligoflexales bacterium | reverse complement strand
AGTGGGTCGACGTCCTCCACGTAGCTTTTTTGTCCAGGGCTTCGCCTGAAAACCCAAACAGAATCAGTATATTTACTAATATCACGAAATATTATTGTTGGGTAGGGTGCGGGCCATCGTGGCCATAGCCGACCTAGTTTAGCACTGGAACTGGCTTAAAACCTGTGATATAGCACAGGGTCAAGTGTTGAATTTTAGGAGTTTTAAATGCCGTTATCAATTCGCTTACAGCGACGAGGAAAGATTCACAAACCTTTTTACCACCTAGTGGCTGCCGATTCTCGTCGGGCTCGTAATGGCCGTTTTATCGAGAAGCTTGGATATTACGACCCAAACCAAGAGCCTTCAGAAGTTGTTCTCAAGCCCGAGCGTATTCAATATTGGTATAGCAAAGGTGCCCAATTAAGTACTGCAGTAAAAGCTATTGTTAGCAAACAAAAAATTGCTCTGCAAAGAGAAGATACTGCAGTTCGCAAGTCTAAATAATTCGCCGTGAACCTCAGGTCTTCATCTTGGGTTGTAGTTGGCGAAGTAGGTCGTGCCCATGGTCTCCGTGGGCATTTTTTTGTCTCCGGAAGAACTGAGCCAATCCCTAAAAATTGCAAACAGCTGTTTATTGGCCGGGACCCAGAAAACGGTTTGGGTCGGCTAATTGTTATCAATGAAAATAGGCAGGCATCGAATCAAGGCGGTTTGTTAGCTTTGAAAGGAGTCGTAGATCGAAGCCAAGCAGAAGAGTTGCGTGGGCAGACCATTTGGGTTCAACGCGAAGACCTAGAGCTTGATGAGACAGACGAGTTTTTTTGGTCGGACTTGCTTGGAAAACCTGTAATTGATAACGCTGGGCATGTTTTAGGAGTGATCGATTACATTGATAATTATGGGGCATCAGATATCGTATCTATTTTATCTGAGGATGCTCGTAGACTTTCGATACCTTTGGTCTCCCAATATGTGGATATGAATTTTTCGGCACAACCCGAGCGGCTGCTACTTAAAGTCTCATCTTCGGTATTTGCGGAGCTTTGGGATGATTGAGCTTGCTTTTGTAACCCTGCACCCTAGTTTCATTGAGTCATATACAACTATTGGAATTTTTAGCAGTGCTTCGGATAAAAATCTTGCTTCTTTTAAAACTGTTTCCTTACGAGATTACCCGGTAGACCATCACGGAACGGTGGACTCCAGACCTTATGGTGGTGGCGATAGTATGGTGCTACGCCCAGAGCCGCTAGCGATGGCGCTGAAGGCATATGCGTCCGGCAGAGACGTTCATACAGTATTTACGTCCCCTGCCGGAGAAGCATTTCAGCATAAAGATGCAGTGAGGCTGAGTAAGCTCACTAAACCCATTGTGTTTATCTGTGGACGCTTTGCAGGGGTTGACCAGCGGTTTATAGAAAATTACGTAGACGAAGAGTTTAGCCTGGGTTCTTTCGTGGTTTCAGGGGGCGAGTTGCCAAGCTTATTGATCGCAGATGCTCTTTTACGTCAAATTCCAGGTGTTCTGGGTAATAAACTAAGTGTCGACCATGATTCTTTTGCAGATGGTCTTAACGGTATGCTCGAGTATCCTCTGTATTCTCGTCCAGAAGTATTTGAAGGAAAACGAGCTCCCGAAGAGCTATTGTCGGGAGATCATGAGAAGATCAGAGCCTGGCGGTTAAAGCACTTAGTAAATCCAGTTAAATAAATTATTTGCTCTGTGATCTGTTTAACCTTCGCAGGATAAGGTTCCGTCTTTTGTCTGTAAGAAGACCCCTGCTACTAAGGATCGACTCGATTTCATCCATAAATTTATTATGAGTAAAATCGATTTGGTCGACCGACCTGTGCGGTGTAGAGTCTTTTGAAATAAGCGGTGCATGCATTGATGACTTAAGCTGCTTATTTTTAAACTGTCCTGGGAAGATTGCCCCCAATCGGCTTAGGCGCTTTAATGAATTGGTTTCGAGTGTTCCATTTAAATGATCTATCGAGTCATTGCTTCCTAAATAAAGCTCATTTACAAACCGATGCCAAACCTTAAGCTGAGACAGCCAAGAGATGTTTTGAGTTTCCGGGTACTGAAACCACTTTATTGGAGGTAGTTTGCAGTAATAGGGCAGTAGCTGGATTTTTTTGGGTTGAAACTCGTAACCATAGGAGCCTTTACTTTTAGCCTGGATGTCTTTTTTGCAGACGTAGAGTTCTAGGTTATTACAAAAAGACCCGTCTTTGCTACGGTGTTCTAGCTCCGAAGAAGAGGGGGGATTCCAAAGCGGGTTTTTAAGATCATCGAGCTCTCCATACCGATCGTATAAAGAAAATGTCATCAACCCAGCTTCACTAAGAATTTCGTTCCACCTTGATACAGCAATTTTAGCTTCTCTAGCATGAAAAAAAGTATCAACCAGCCGTGAATCGTTTAGGATGATCGACTTCATTGAGCGCATTTTATCATATAGGTAAGGCGATGCCGCAGAGCTTTGCTGCAGAATAGATTTCGCTAGTAATCGATCGGTTTTTCGAAATGGGTCTAATTTTAAAGTTCGAAATATTGCTTGAAATTGATGGATCCAATTTCTTGCCGGTGTATTGTAAACCATGATTCTCATTGTGCCGTTGGGGCTTAAGTGTGAGGAGAGTAGCTTTAAAGTTTCTGCTGGGTTTAACAGGTGGTGTAATACTCCATAGGCGTCAATGTGATCGTAAGGACCTGTAACCGCGGCTTGCTGTCTAAGGAACTGGTTGATCTCGGAGTGAATAAAGGCGGTCGAGCGCATCGTGGCACTTAACCTAAGTCGTGCTCTTTTTAAGTTGGTTGACGACATGTCGACACACATCATTCGGTGAGTTGCAGGCTCATTTTTTCTCATGATATAAGGCTGGGTGTCTCCAGCTCCAGCCACCAATACTGTTCGTGCATTCCTAACAAACTGACCGCGGCTTGCGTTGATCGCCGCTTCACATCCGGTGGTTTGCTCAAGCAGACGAGCAGCAAATTTCGATGAGCTCGTATACCCTTCTTGCCACCGTAGTTTTGCTAATAAGGGGTAGTGTGGATACG
>JANQHA010000385.1 GCA_028282865.1 Oligoflexales bacterium | reverse complement strand
TGTCGCTGTTTTTCTTGATCATTTAGTAGCTTGGTAGCCTCAGTTAAAATCCGTGCCCGCATTTCACCCGCGGCTTTTTTGGTGAAAGTAATGGTGAGGATATCGCTTGGTTTTGCTCCGGCGGCGACTAAGGCAAGAAAGCGTTGGCTCAGCTGATAGGTTTTGCCGCTACCCGCCGACGCAGACACCAAGTAACTTTGATAAGGGTTTTGGGCTTCTTCGGTCATCTGCTCGCCTCGGTTCGCTGCGCTAAATCATCTTGCCCCCTGATGCGTTCTTGATGGCGAGGGTCGTCGCGGCGGCAGATATTTTGGTAGTTGCAGAAGTGACAGTCGGAGGGGTCGGCTCTAAAGCGACCATCCTGCTTAGTGATCTGGTCTAGTCGCCAGCTCCATAGTTCATCGACTTTGGCTCTATAGTGGTCTAGAGGTTGATTTCTTGTAGTGGCTAATCCCAATGTTTTGGCTGCTTCTATAGCTTCGCTGCCTACCGCTGCCAGCTGCCATGTTGCGGATAAGATACTCCAGTAACCAACGATAATGTTGTCGGCTATTGTGTCGTCGTCTATTGAACGCGCCCCGGCGTATACGGCTAGCTGAGGCGAGGTGCCGCTACGAATCGACTTCTTAGCCGGTAAACCCTTGCGCTTGTAATCGATGATGAGTTGAGCTTGCTGAGGCTTTTTAACCGACTGCACGAAATCAATACTCCCTCTGAGAGTGGTTTCTTTACCTCCGAGCTCTCTCTGGTAGCAAAACCGATGCTCTCTTAGCGTGTCAGGCGCGGATTCAAAGCCATGGGAGCTTATAATGCCTTTAAGGTAGGAAGCGTAACGCGGCCAAGCGAAATCTTTCAAGTGCATAAAAAGTGACGCTTGTTCGATTCCTTTAGGCCCGTGCTCTTTAGTTAATGCCACTAGCCGACGTGTGACAAAGCTTTCAAACTGTTCAGGGCTAAGATCCTTCGGCCACCGGTCAAAAAACCTTTCCAAAACCACATGAAGCCATTCGCCTTCGGCGCGCGGGTCGGGTTCCAAGCCAGGAATAGCTAACTCCTTGACCTTAAGCTTCGATAGTAAAAACCGGTAGGGGCAATGAATCAGCATTTCGAGTGACGTCGCCGAGTAATCGTTCAGAATACTTTCGGGTAGTTCGTTGTAGGCCCCTTCTAGGCTCCGCTCAGAAGCCGTATCGGGACTGTTATTTCGGGTGGGTAAGTTACGACGGTTGACTTCAATTGGAGTATAGGCCAAAACCTGCTCGATAAAACGCGAGCGAACTAGAGGTTCGTGATACTTTGATTCGCTATAATACATATGGAGCTGAGGGATTCGGGCTAATAGAAGCTGAAACGTTAAGTCCTCCCTCGCCTCAAGAGCCTGCCACCCCGGTAGTGACATCCTGCGCTTTAGAAAGTCATCTAATAACTCGTCTTTTGGTAACGACTTCGGAAAGCTCCCTTCATTGCAGCCCAGCATAAATACATTTTGAAAGGGGAATGACCTCGCTTCAGGTAGACTTATGATCTGGATGCCTGCGAGCGGCTCGCCGGTGCTACGAACCTCCCGCTTTAATAGGTGTGTATTGAGCCAATGGCAGAAACTGACCGGATTCATGCTAAGCGACAGTTGATCAGTAAATAGCGCCATCTCAGTTAAAAACTGGTCGAAGCCTGTCAGTGCCGCTCGCTGTAGTGACTGATCGGTACTTTGACTTTTAATAATTGGCTGAAAGTGGCTGGTTAGTTCTTGCCAGGTCGCAATCCACTGCTTTAATGGTTTTTGGCTGCGTTTACGAAAGGGTGCGAGGGTATTTAGGACTAATCTCCATAAATCTTTTTCCTGGGGCGTCTGGCAGCCTTTAGCCATTTCGCTTAGGTTTTGGTAGATATATTTATCAGAAATTCTTTGGGCGCTTTCTTCGGCGGCCTCAGTCGCATTGCATTCTCTAAGCTCCTGTTGCACCCACCCTAGCGTGATTGGGTGGCTTAGCCACGAAAGTATCGAATGTGCTGACTCGTGAGTTGTGAAAATTTGAGTGAAGGCATGAACCCAGCTTCCTATAGGGGTTTGAGAAATAGGTATGCTCAGGGCAATATTACTGTTGGTTGGCAGCTGTCGCTGTAGTAGGCGTAAGTACTTTGCGTAGGTAGACTCGTTAGTGACTAGAATTGCGATTTTTGAAGGGGCCACCCCGTGGGATAATAGGGATTTGATATCTTCGATGACGACTTGGACTTCAGTATAAGCGTTCGGGGCAGAGTTTACCGATGCCGGTGAACGAGTCACTATTAAATCTTGCGAGCCATCAACTTCAAATTCTTTTAATAGATTTGCAAGGGGGTTAACTTTAGTCAGTAATTTTGGGGGAGAATGAAACCATAGTTTACCGTTGTTTTTCGCTATTTTTTGAGCCAGCGGGAGTAAAGACGGCGAAATACTGGTGAAAGCCACCATTAAAACCGGTCGTTGAGCTATGTCCAGTTCGTCCCAGTGTCTTAGGACTGCTTGGCATTGGCTGGATAACGCACCAGCAGAAGTGTATCGTGTTTTTCTTGTAAGGGTGGCGGCGAACTGTTCCCAAAGACCCTTAATTTCTAGGCATCTATCGTGGAGTGACCCGAGTTGTTCCTGTGTGCGGTAGATATCTTGTCGTATTGTTTCCTCTAGACTACTGAAGCCCCGCTCATTGATTTGGTTGGTTACTAACTCCTCAAATAGCAACGCCAGCTCGCGCTCATGTCCTGGGCGTAGGTGAATGTACGAATTCTTCTTAATCAAATCATGCAATATAAGCTCAACCTCTGTCGAGCTGTAGGTTTGCCATATTTGTCTGGTTTGGCGTGACTGTTCTTTTACTAACTGTTCCAGGGTAGTAAGTGTGGGTGGGATCAGCGATCCAAAGTGCTTAGCTAGTGAAGCTCGGACGAATGTATTCAAGCGCAAGGTCGGCAAGATTACGATGTAATCGGCAAGCTCCTCTCTAGGCAACTCAGACAAGTAGCTGACAAGTTCGCTGATTAGACAGGTTTCAGTAGGCCAAGTTTTTATATGACAATCATCAATAAAATCAGTCACGTAGGGATGTTCCTCTTTACCGTCTTACCTCAACTCTATAATCTGTCATACATGGTTGTTAATAGGAAACATAAATTAACCGAGGTCTCACGAAGTGTGTATAGCTACTTACGTCTTGCCGCGGCTCTTTTTTTCTTCTGCACTTTCCCTGAGGTACCAGCGACAGCGTCATCTCTTACGGTATGGTCTCATCAGCCTAAAGACACTCAAAAAGCGATTTCTTATCTTATTAGGCAATTTAACGCGAGAAATCCAAATATAACAATCCGATTAAACAAATCTCAGAATGATTTCAGCTTAGCTAGTTATGTTGAGGGAGATAGGGGAGACACAGGTAAACCAGCCGCAGATATTTTTATTGCTGACTCGCTACTGATGACACGATGGATGCATAAAGGCATGCTCAAGTCGATTAAGCCAAATGAGTATGCCGATCGCATTTTTCCCATAGCTCTTGAAAGTGTTACCGACGCTAGACGGCAACTTTGGGGTGTACCCGTTTTGTTAGGACATCATCTCATGCTCTATGTGAACAAAAAAATGATCCCCTCGCCTCCGAAAAAAGTTTCGGAAATGATAAAAATAGCTAAAGACTTAGAATCTTTAAAGGGTGTTCGTGGGCTTGCCTTTGATTTGGCAAACCCATATTGGTTTGTTCCTATACTTGCTGGATACGGGCAGAACTCTTTTTTGAAGCAGCTGCCGGTGATCGATCGTGCCGCGGTGGAAAAGGCTTTTATTTTTGTCCATGATATGAAGTTTCGTTGGAAACTTATTCTAGATAATTGTGACTATCTGTGCGGTGTCGACAGGTTTGTTAATAGTAAAGTTGGTATGCTGGTCGGGGGTGATTGGGAGTTCACCCGGATCCGGAGTAAATTAGGAACCAATTTAGCTGTAGTAAAACTGCCTCTTTTAGACGCAACCAATCAACCACTTAAATCGTTGGCGTATAGTGTGGCCGTGTTTTTTCACCGCAGCCTAGCTGGAGATGAATTGAAGGATGCTAATAAATTTGCGAAGTATTTGGTATCTGATGCGGCGCAGCAGTATCTTATGAGGCGTGGTGATATGCTACCAAGTGTTGCTCCGATTTCTAGGCGCTCGATCGTTAGAAAGAACTGGTCTATGTCTCGTAGACTGGCAGCTCTAGAGAGCTCAGTCTCTATGCCAGTAGATTCAAAGGTCCAATTTTTGCTGCGGCAGTTTCGTATCCAATTGTCTCAAGTGTTAGCGGGCAGGCAGCAACCTGCTGCAGCAGCTTCTTTGGTGCAGAAAGCTATGCAGGAGAAATATCAAGGAGATCAGCCGGAGAAATCACTTTGAGAATCAAGTTTACAATGGGGCGGATATTCCTAGGTGTCCTAACTATCACGACTGCTTTGGTGATTAGCTGTAAGTTAACAACTAGCGAGTCGAATTTGACTTCCTTCGATCCGCAAAGTGACCAAACGAGTTCCGATCGGCCAGAGGCTTGGTTTCAAATCAGTAGTCGAACTATTTGCTTTGACTACAAATTATCAGACAACTTCAAAAAACACCTAGGCCCATCAGTAGCTGAAGACGGTAATGCTATTCGTTCACTCATAGTAGAGTCCTACAATAAATGGGTTTCATATGCTGAGGCGCACTTTGTCTACGATTTCCCTAAAAAGTTTGTCTATAACTCTAGTGACTGCGACAAAGTAGATATAACTTTTTATTTTGGCGGTACTTTATCTGGCTGGGGGCTTCAAACTGATGTCAAAGCTGGACGGTTGGGCGTTGCTCAAGCTGTATCTCGCGAGCATAAACTTTGGTCGCGTGGATGGGTGTGGCTGCCACTGCAGAATTCTTTTGATAAGCGCTTAGATCGGGTTAGTATCGTATTGCTCCACCTTTTAGCTAGGGTTTTTGGCACACCGTCTATTGCCGGTACGATAGCCGATCCATCGGTGGTTTCTGGGCTGCTGCGCGAACCAGTGATTATTGATGAGAAGTCCGGTATTGATCAAAGGTTTAGTTTGATATCTCATCGCGGCATGATGCGAGGTGATTTAGTTAGGTCATCCTCCAAACAGTTTGATCTAACTACCATTTTATTTGGCAGACAGTTTGAGGAGTCCAGGTTTCAGTTGATTCAGTACGAAAATGCCGAAAAAACTAGCAAGCTGGTAGTGCTAGACAAACATGCAAAATTAATAACCGAGTTACCGATTCAATTTAGCAGGCTCAGTGCCGATTATCTTTCTGATGGGCAGGAGGTCTTTAAAAGATCGCAAAGGAAAAGTGTTTATCACTTAAGTGGCTATGTGCGAACCGGTTACTTAGAGTACCGTGAAGGTATGGTGCTACCGATCATTCTGAGGCGAAATCAGGTTAACGCCCGGGATGCTTTATGGTTGGTTTGTCAGCGAGAAGGTAAAGAGTATTTGTTGATGTCTTCTCTAGGTGAAGCGCAGTTGGATGAGCATGCAGCACGCTGTATCGTTAGTAAATATGGTTACGGTTGGCTAGATGTCGAATCCGAGAGCTTACCCATTGAAATAGTGCAGATGAGTACCGATCGCCGCCTCCTGGAGTTTCGAGCCGAAAAACTCCCCACTACGGATATAAGGCTACTAATACCTACGGGTGGAGCTTTGATAGAAACCATTGTAGTCTCATCTCCAGATAGCTGCTTGGCGCAAAGTTCGAAGTCGAAATTTTTAGCGTGGAACGATAATAATGCCGATAGTAGCTACTATGTTGACTCCACATCACTGTCGGATGGTGAGCTGCATTTTACCTTAAAACCTAACGGTTCTAAACCTAATGTCGAGCAATTACATTTGGTCATCCCAAAGCCTATTGCCGAAGATTGTCCTATTGAAGTTGTTTGGTAGGTTTTGTTAGTACCAAATCAGTATGGTGGTTATATTTATCTGATAGCAATATGTCTTTATTCACAGGAGTGAGCTGGCCATTTGAGCTAAGAAGTGAAATGTTAAAGCCTAATCTAATAATCATGTCGAGCAACGTTTCCGGTTCAAATCCAAGGTCTTTCAGGGCAGATTTATCGAATTCCATCATGATTGTAATATTTGGATTGTCTCGCAGCGTGTTTTTCATTCCTTCAATAACGTTGACTTCGAAGCCTTGAACATCGATCTTTATAAAAGAGATGTGTTTAGCGGCAATGCTTTGTTTACTAAGAAAATCGTCAATACTTACGCAAGGGACTTGATATGACTTGGATAACTCCCTTTTGTCCAGAAAGGCAGAAAGGTTGTCTGTCAAAACCCTATGATCTGCATGACTATCGGTATTGTGAAATAAAGTGATCATCTCGCTACTGTTTCCGACTGCAAGCTGGTTAGTTATGACAGAGTCATTACGGGAAAATCTTTTACTCAACGAGTTATAATTATCTTTCTCGGGCTCAAAGGTAAATACTTTGAAGCCATTGTCGGCTAAGGGAGCAAGAACACTGACCGTGTATCCTATGTTAGCACCGATATCTAACATATGCCCGTTCTTAAACATCTCGGGGTGATGTTTTGTTAAGGTTTTTAGCGGATCTTTTGTTAGGTTCTTATAGAAAAAATACAGCCCTTCGAAGACTGGTCGAATAAAGTTTAGTTTCAATAGGCCAGTTTTATTAACCAAGCCATAAGCTTGCACGAGGTAATATAACCAAAGTTTTGTATCGCTTTTCTTGAGTAGCAAAGCCGTTCCTGCAGTTTTCTAGCCGCTAGATTCTATACGAATATTACAAAATTAAAAACTTTTTAGTGGTAATTAATGATTTTATCTTGGTTTTTGAAAGTAGTAAATCTATGAAATCTGTGGTATCTGATGCGTTATGGGTGATAAAGTAGAAGACATTGGTGTTAAATTGAGTGACGAGGCTATAGCGGCGACTAAGCAGCTTATGGCTGACGTTCCAGAATATAAGGCTAAGCTTTTGCGCCTTTATTTGGATGGTAAGGGTTGCGACGGTTTTTATTACGGCGTGACCTTCGACCAAAAAGAGGACGGCGATTTAGAGTTTAGCCAGACGGCGGAAATTACTCTTATTGTTGATCCAGATACCATTGATTTTGTCAGAGGCTCAACGATTAATTGGGTTGATGATGAGCGAGGTAAGGGATATCTAGTTGATAACCCTAGTCATAATAAGTTCCGAGGTAAGTTTTACAAAAGACCTAAGTGGCACCGTTTGCGGGAGCAGAAGAGGCTAGCGCAAGCTGCCGCAAATAATGATC
>JANQHA010000381.1 GCA_028282865.1 Oligoflexales bacterium | reverse complement strand
ATAGCATTTCTGCTGGTGCTGGTGGGGAAGTAAAAACTGCTGATAGGGAGCGATTTTTAGATTATCTAGATTTGAGGTCTAGTGAAGACGTGAAGCGGGTCATAAGCAATCTTAAAAGTCGAGAAATAGAGAGTTTTGCAGATTTGGGCTGTGGTTCGGGAGCATACTCGTTCGGTCTTTTAGAAGCGATTCGTTCTGCATCGGCAACACTTATAGACAGAGAAAATGCTCGAAAATCGATAATGAAGAAAGCTACTGCAAGAAATTTAAGCCAGCGTATCAATTTTATTGCCGGTACGAGTCTATGTAGCGATTTTGGTAGCGATTTTGATTTAATTCTCATGTCCAATTTTGTTCACTGCTATGGAAAATCAGCAAACATAGAGATACTGAATCATTGTTCCGAAAAAATTAACTCAAACGGCGTTATTGCAATTTATGATTTTTTCAGAGATGAAACTGGCACGGGCCCTCTTACAGCTCTTGTATTCGCGCAACAAATGGGGCTCGTCAGTGGCAGTGGCGATGTTTATACAGTTACAGAGATAGACTCAATGGCAAAAGAGTCAAATCTTATATTACAAAAAGATGAAAATTTTGGAGACGGAATGCACTTAGTCTTATTTAGCAAGGCTGGAGTTGATTGTGCAAAATAAGATATTGGCAACAAATCTTGTAAGGTATGCACGAGATTAGCGCCCATCATATTAACCTGCAATACTAAAGCTTAGGTTTAATATTGTTGGGTAAATATGAAAAAACTATTTCTTTGTTTATTTTGCTTATTCCTAAGCAAGAGTGGCTTACCTAACGAGGGGCCTTGCCGCCAAGTCCAATTGGGCGTATCGGGTGAGCAGTATCTTAGTTTTTTGGAAGATCAGCGTGCTTTTATAAAAAAAGCGCTCAAGCTAAATCCTCGACTCGAAGTTCTTGATCCCTTCACTTTAGATATTCTTAAAAGCCAAAAGATGATTTTGGGCGTTGTCGGTTATTCGGGAGGTGCGGCCTTCAATCGACAGGCTTCTGAGGTGGTTTTAAGAAATCTTTTAAGAGGGTTGGATCCAACTCGTGTCATCCTCGAAAGTGGTGCGACTAACGAGGGGGTACCTGGTCTTATGTACGAAATCGCGAAAGAGATGGGGTTCAAAACTATTGGTATTACTTCCTGGAAGTCAGGAGCCTACGCCCCCTCCTTTATGGACTATGTTTTGACTATTGGTAACGATTGGGGCAGGGAGTCCATGTTTTTTCTTAAGTCTTCAGATTTCATAACTGGTATTGGCGGGGGAAATCAGTCGTATCAGGAGTTAGTCACAGCTCGGCAAATGGGTATTCCTATTTTTCCGATAACCAATTCTAGGATTTTAGGAGCTAGCTCAAGAGTTGTGGGTAAGAAATACGGAAAAGGTGAAACTGCAGCGCAAGCAATTTCACAAGCTATTAATAATCTACCTTATTATAGGTGGGCTATAAAGTTACCAAATAGCATTGACCATATACAAAAGGAAGATCTAAGATCAGTTTATCGTGATAAGCAAATTATAGGTTTTACAGGTTGGTCGCAGCCACTTGGAGTTAACCGAGATGCGCATGTTGAGAAATTCGCTAGGGAACTACTGAGCCGAGCAGATCCCGCGAAGCATATAATTGCAACCGGTGGTAGCCACCTCGGTGCTGAACGTGTTGTTCATAACGTAGCAGTTAAGATGGGCTTCGAGGTTATTGGTTTAGTGTCACATAGCATCGCAAAACCAGAAACCCCCGTCTTCGATAAATTATCGGCTGTGGTTCCTATCGCTCGCAGTCAGCAGGGTCGAGTCTATTCATTAGTTAATCATATAGACGCCTTGGTTTCTTTTGGAGGTGGCAATGTTGTTACAGAGCAGGTTAAATTAGCTCAACAAGCCGGTCTACCTGCGGCGCATATGATCGGGAATGTTAAGGAATCCGATAGTGCTATTAGTACCGGGAGATTCCGAAGTGGTACGCGTGCAGCACAGTCCATTCTGAAAGGGATGCGTTGACTTTATATTGACCGTGTTTTGAAATTCCTTGGCTAAGAAGATACCCACTTATCAGATATTCTATAAAGTGAAATCTGTTACCCTCTACCAAGGAAGCAATATTTATTCACAT
>JANQHA010000327.1 GCA_028282865.1 Oligoflexales bacterium | reverse complement strand
ATTCCTGCAGATCGGTTTGATATTTTAGATCGTTACCTTGCCGATATTCCTTAGATTTTTTGGGCGGGATGTAGCGTAAAGGAAGATACAGAGTAAAATCTGACCCTTTACCCACTTCGCTGACTAGGGTAATCTCGCCGCCTAGTAAATGAGAAATCTCCCGGCTAATAGAAAGACCGAGTCCAGTACCGCCGAATTTCCGGCTAGTGGTACCATCAGCCTGCTGAAACGCTTCGAATATAAGATCGAACTTACTGCTGGGAATGCCTATACCTGTGTCGGTCACTTTGAATGCGATCACATCAGACGCCGTGCTTAGAACATGATGAGACCTACTCCAACCTTTAGTAGCCCTCTCAATGACTAGTTTGACCGAACCTTTTTCGGTAAATTTTATCGCATTGGAGGCCAAGTTTTTGATAATTTGCTGCAAACGCATAAAGTCTGTTTGAAAGTGTTCGTTACCATCCAGAGAAGTCTCTACTTTAAGGTCTATGTTTTTTTTCTTTGCCAGTTGAGAGAAAGATTGCTGAAACCAATTTTTAATTTCCTTAACTTTGATATCCGAGGCTTCAATATTCATCATGCCAGCTTCAACTTTTGATAGATCTAAGACCTCGTTAATTAATGCCAACAGCTCTTCGCCAGATGAATGAATCGCTCGTACCGACTCTATTTGCTTGTCTTCGAGGTTACCCTCCTTATTTTCGGTCAAGATTTTAGAGAGAATTAGTAGACTATTGAGTGGAGTTCGGAGTTCATGTGACATATTTGCCAAAAACTGCGATTTATATTTCGATGTCAGAGTCAACTGATCGGCTTTTTCTTCTATCTCTCTTTTGGTTTGTTCAACTTCTCTATTTTTAATCTCAATTTCAGCTTTTTGCTCGGCGAGTGCCTTGGCTTTTTCTTCAAGTTCTTCGTTCGATTGCTGAAGCTCCTCTTGTTGAGCCTGAAGTTTTTGTTCAGATTTTTTGAGTGAATCTGCCTGTTCCTCAAGTTTTTTATTGGAAGACCTAAGCTCTTCCTGCTGACTTTGAAGCTCCTTAGTGAGAGATTGCGACTCTTTTAACAGTTCCTCAGTTCTTTGATTTGCGGTAACAGAGCTTATAATCACCCCTATGCTTGCAGTGACCTGATCGAGGAAACTGAGCTGAATTTCTTCAAACTGCTGGAAATATGCAATTTCAATGATTGCTAGAACTTCCGATTCGAACAAAACGGGCAGGACAGCTACCATCTTAGGCCTACCTTCGCCCAATCCAGAGCCAATTTTAATGTAGTCTTCAGGAACTTCCGAAATAACTATCCGTTCTTTTTCTAGAGCACATTGTCCAACAAGCCCTTCACCAATTGAGAACTCATCTGAAAGATGTTTCCTTTCATTAAACGCATACCCCGAGAGCAGTTTAAGTGCGGCGGGATCTCGACTTTTATCCATAATATAAAACGCCCCATGTTGTGCATCCAGCAAAGCACAGAGCTTGGACATCAAGGTTTGAGCCAACAGATCTAACGAGCGCTTACCCTGCATCAAATTTGAAAAGTCGGTTAAGTTTGATTTTAACCAGTCTTGTTGTCTAGTGACATCGGTAGTATCGGCAAGACTTCTAATCATAGTGTTGATATTATTTTTTAGTACTTCAACCTCTCCTTTAGCCTCGACTTCAATAGCACCTGAGAGGTCTCCTTTGGTTACTGAGTTAACTACTTCGCCAATTGAACGAACTTGACGGGTGAGATTACCTGCGAGTTCGTTAACATTATCTGTGAGGTCTCGCCAAGTTCCCTCGGCACCAGGAACATCAGCTCTTCCACCTAATTTACCCTCCACCCCTACTTCACGTGCCACACCGGTCACCTGCTCAGCAAATATAGACAGGGTTTTAACCATCGAGTTGATCGTATTTTTAAGATCTGCCATCTCTCCTTTGACTTCGACGGTAATCGCCCGGGATAAATCACCTGTAGCAATGGCATTTGCAACATCAGCAATATTTCTTACCTGGTTGGTCAAGTTATCTGCCATGCTATTGACATTATCGGTTAAGTCTCGCCAGATTCCGGAGGCTCCCTCTACAGTCGCTTGACCACCAAGTTTTCCTTCGGTACCGACCTCCTTCGCTACTCTGGTCACCTCGCCAGAGAATGAGTTGAGTTGCTCAACCATACGGTTGATAGTATTTTTAAGGTCATCAATCTCACCTTTGACCTCAACATTAACAGTTTTAGAAAGATCACCAGCAGCAACAGCAGTCGTAACCTTGGCGATATCGCGCACTTGATTAGTCAGGTTTGACGCCATCAAATTTACATTGTCGGTGAGGTCCTTCCAGGTTCCAGCAACACCCTCTACCACAGCTTGACCGCCAAGTTTACCCTCGGTACCAACCTCTTTCGCTACCCTAGTCACCTGATCTGCAAAGATAGACAGTTGGTCAACCATAGTATTAATTGTGTTCTTCAGCTCGTTGACCTCACCTTTGACTTCGACGGTAATTTTTTTTGTCAAATCTCCTTGAGCAACCGAAGTCGTGACTCTAGCAATATCGCGTACCTGATCGGTCAGGTTGGTTGCCATTTGGTTTACATTCTCAGTGAGATCCTTCCATATACCGGCGACACCTTCAACTTGAGCTTGTCCGCCTAGTTCACCTTCGGTTCCTACCAACCTGGCTACTCTGGTCACCTCCTCGGCAAAGGTAGATAGCTGCTCAACCATGGTGTTGATGGTGGTCTTCAAATCATTGATTTCACCTTTAACTTCTACTTGTATTTGCTGGTTTAAATCTCCCTGAGCCACAGCATTAGTGACTCTAGCAATATCGCGTACCTGATCGGTCAGGTTGGTTGCCATTTGGTTTACGTTGTTGGTTAGATCTTTCCAGACACCACCAACCCCCTCTACTTGAGCGGTTCCACCTAGGACACCTTCGGTACCTACCTCACGTGCAACGCGAGTAACCTCACCAGAAAATGAGTTCAATTGACTCACCATATTGTTAATAGTGTTTTTGAGATCGTTGATCTCACCTCTAACGTCGACAGTAATCGATTTAGAAAGATCGCCTTGAGCAACCGCTGTGGTTACCTTGGCAATATCTCGCACCTGATCGGTCAGGTTACTCGCCATCAGATTTACGTTATCAGTTAGATCTTTCCAGACACCACCAACCCCTTCCACCTTAGCCTGACCGCCGAGTTCACCCTCAGTACCAACTTCTCTCGCGACCCGAGTAACCTCTGAAGAGAACGCATTGAGTTGGTCGACCATGATATTGATGGTATTTTTCAAGTCATTGATCTCGCCTTTAACATCTACTGAAATCTTCTGAGTCAAATCGCCCTCGGCAACCGCTGTGGTTACTTTGGCAATATCCCTGACCTGCTCAGTAAGGTTGTAGGCCATCTTGTTGACGTTTTCAGTTAGGTCTTTCCAAACACCAGCGACGTCTTCTACATTAGCCTGTCCGCCTAGTTTACCTTCAGTTCCAACTTCTTGTGCAACTCTAGTAACCTCATTTGAGAAGGAATTAAGCTGACCAACCATAGTATTGACAGTTTGTTTTAGGTCTAAAATCTCACCTTTAGCATCTACAGTAACCTCTTTGGACAAGTCACCTTTAGCAACCGCTGTTGCAACCTCAGCGATATTTCTAACCTGGTTGGTGAGGTTAGAAGCCATCTTATTTACACTTTCTGTGAGGTCGCGCCAGGTTCCGGTGACCCCTCTAACTTCAGCTTGGGCCCCGAGTACGCCTTCGGAACCTACTTCGGTTGCTACCCGAGTCACTTCATCAGCGAACGTACCTAATTGATCAACCATGGTATTCAGAGTATTTTTAAGCTCCAAGATCTCGCCGCGTGCTTCTACAGTGATCTTTTTTGTTAAGTCTCCTTTCGCAACCGAGGTGGCAACATCAGCGATATTTCTTACCTGATCGGTAAGGTTATTTGCCATACCGTTAACGCTTTCGGTTAAATTCCGCCATATTCCGGTAACACCTTCTACCTTTGCCACGCCACCTAACTTGCCTTCGGTACCCACTTCCTGGGCAACCCGGGTGACCTCACCGGCAAATGATCCCAACCTATCCACCATGGCATTGATGGTATTTTTTAGATCTAATACTTCGCCCCGGACTTCAACCGTGATTTTCTTTGTCAAATCACCATCTGCCACAGAGGTTGTAACCTGAGAAATATCTCGCACTTGATTAGTAAGGTTAGAAGCCATCGTGTTTACTGTCTCGGTTAAATCTCGCCAAGTTCCAGAAACACCTTTGACTTCCGCTTGAACCCCCAAGATACCGTCAGTTCCGACCTGTTTCGCAACTCGAGTTACTTGTTCCGCAAATATAGAGAGCTGATCGACCATAGTATTGATGGTATTTTTCAGCTGTAACACCTCACCCTTAGCATCAATGGAGATGGTTTCGGTTAGATCACCCTTCGCTACTGCAGTAGAAACACGAGTTATCTCTCGCACTTGGTTGGTGAGGTTAGAGGCCATAGTGTTAACATTGTCAGTTAAGTCGCGCCACTGCCCAGAGACCCCTTCTACCCTAGCTTGCACACCGAGAACACCTTCGGTTCCCACCTCCTTAGCAACACGCGAGACTTCCCGAGAAAAATTAGATAACTGGCCGACCATTGTATTGATGGTATTTTTGAGTTCGTAGACTTCACCTTTCGCGTCAATGGTGATTGTTTTAGTTAAATCACCGTTAGCAACTGCAGTGGTCACCTCTGCAATGCTTCTAACTTGGATGGTTAAATTATCCGCCATCGTGTTTACGGTATCGGTTAACTCCTTCCAAACGCCTGACATATCTTTAACTTTAGCGCTACCACCCAACTGTCCCTCATTACCTACTTCACGCGCCACTCGAATCACTTCTTCTGAAAACACCCTAAGACGGCGGATCATCGCATTCATAGTTTTAGCAAGCTTTAAATACTCACCTCTTAGTGGCCGCCCTTCGATATCTAGTGGCATCGGATGGGTAAGATCGCCATTATCAATGGCATTTATAACCTCAGAAATATCAGTAACTGGTTGTAGCAAGTCATCAATAATCTGGTTAAACGAGGTTAAATGCTGCTCCCAGCCTCCACCTAAACCACTGACTTCCGCCCTTTGACTGATTTTACCCTCTCGGCCGACAACTCGATTGATTCTAGTTTTTTCCTTAAGGATCTTTTCATGCCTAGCAACGATTCTATTAAAGGTTGTTGCAATTTCTCCTGCAATCCCGACTTGGTCTTCGGGAAGTCTTGCGGTGAAATTTCCTGCTTCGTATGAACGCATTGCTCTAAGCAACTGACGGGTGTTTATCGTATCAGTAACCGAGAAATCACCCTGATCGAAAGCTCTAAGTGCCTTCATTAGCTGCCTAGCATTTAAGTTTGCGAGTGCAGCATCACCCGTACTTGCACCGTTTGTGCGATAGCTATTAGGATTTTTAGTAGTTGGAGCTACAGGTTTTTTTTTGAGGGTCGTCGTTTCAATATCTCTCGAGGGCATAAATAAGATCCATTCCTTGCAGGTATAGCTTAAGGGTAAACTTCTGCTAGGTAGCGGTGTGGAACTTATCACCACCGTTATGGCTGTCAATTGATGTTAGTGTGTAGATGGTTAAGAAATCCGTTAAAAAATTAATATTTTGTACCTATGTACTATTCAAGTTGTAGACTCATTAGAATCTTTTAGTACTAAGTCCGTCGCAAAGGCTATTAATCATTGACGAGATCTAAAAGTGAACTAGGAATAAATGGCTTAGTAAGTACTCCCTTGCACTGGCCTCTAATCTCAGTAGGAATCCGACCTTCATCGTAACCAGTTATAAAGACAAACTGTGGTAATTTATCTTTTTTAGAGAGTTGCGCCTTCTTATATAAATCGATCCCATCCATTCCAGGCATCATAACATCAGAGATAACAATATCTAATTCATGATCATTAATAATTTCCAAGGCAGAATTACCATCGTATGCATGAATTATATCAAGCCCAGAGTCTAAACGTTTAAGTTCTTCTGATGCAAACGTAACAAAATCTGCCTCATCATCAACTATCAAAACCTTCTGTTTTATTTTATCTAAACCATTTTTCATCGAACCAACTTCCGTCGGTAGTTTAACTAAAAAGCATGTATTAGAGTTTTCCGCATCGACTTTAAGAGTGCCGCCGAGTTTCTCTATAATCATGCGACAAATGCTAAGCCCTAATCCCGTTCCCTTACCTCTGGCTTTAGTAGTAAAGTAAGGCTTAGTAATTGCATCTCTAAACTCAGCCGGGATCCCTCCACCACTATCGACCACTCGTAAATTGATCTCACCCTGCTCAGATGCGGCCTGGATTTTAATCCATTTTTCTTCCAGAGATTCAATAGCGTCGATGGCATTGTTAATGAGGTTCACAAATACCTGCATCAGCTCAGATGGCTTTG
>JANQHA010000308.1 GCA_028282865.1 Oligoflexales bacterium | reverse complement strand
TAAAACCCGATACGACCAGCGGACAAATAGAGGTCTTGTGCCAAGAGGCGATCGAGCATGGCTTTTACGGTGTTTGCGTAAACAGCTGCCATATTGCCGATGTCTCTGAGCGGTTGTCGGGGACTGAAGTGGTCCCACTTAGTGTCGTCGGCTTTCCTCTTGGTGCAATGAGCGTGACGACAAAAAATTACGAAACTTCTTGGTGCGTCGATCAAGGTGCGATGGAAATCGATACGGTTGTTAACCTCGGGGCCTACTTTGGCGGGGATGAAAAGCTAGTTCGAAAAGATATTGCGTCTGTAGTAAAGGCTGCAGGCGATATTCCTGTTAAAGTTATCTTGGAAACTGCCTATCTTAACTCAGAGCAAATTATTGAGCTTAGCAAATGGAGCTGTCATGAAGGCGCGATGTTTGTAAAAACGTCGACCGGATTTGCTTCTCGTGGTGCATCGGTAGCAGATATCGAATGCATGCGGATGGCGCTCGAAGCTGTCAATTGCCAGGATAAAGTAGGTATCAAAGCTTCAGGTGGCATCCGTGATCTAGCCACGACCGAAGCTATGGTAGCTGCTGGAGCCACTCGAGTGGGGGCAAGTGCATCTGTCGCAATTCTAAAAGAGTTTTCAAGTAGGTAACTTTTACCTAGCAATTGATCGCAAATATCTGTCGTTACTGCCGATATTGATACTGGTGGGTTTAGCTCTCTCCTGCAGACGAGCGAGCCTACTCTGAAGAAAACCCTTAATTTCGGTAGAGTCGTGCGGATATTAGCATTAATAATGATTGTGATTGGCGGTGGGACGAAAGCCTATGCCGATCCTCATAGCGTGTCATTAAACATATCTTATTTTTACTATTCCCATACTGAAAGTACTCCAGAAGTGCGGCGAGCCACCAGCGGTGAGCTTCAAACCGGTGAAAACAAATTTAAACGGGTTTACTCGATCCTTTCGCTCTCTAGCTACTATCAGCTAGCCAGATATTTTGGAATCGGAGTAGAAGGTCTTGATGCTGTTAGAACCACGGTGCTGAGAACAACTGTAGATTCCGAGAGCAACAGTGAAGTGACTAAAACCCGGTGGAAACTCTTTGGCCCAGCAATCGGTTATGATTCGACTAATGGGGTTTCCTTTGGGCTTAGCTACTTTCCTTATAGCAGCCGGGAAACCAGCTTCCGATTAGACGGAGGAGATCATTATTCAGTTATCTATGATAATGGCTTTGCTTGGGGTGCGCATCTAGGCTACGGGTTCCAGATTCAAGATATCTATTTTGGTCCTAAGATTCAGTTTATTCATATCGATTATAAAAGGCTCAGGGCTTCCGGACAGCCTAGCGAAGAACTCACACTCTCCGAAGCTGATGACTTCATCATTCCTTCCCTTAGCTTCTGGTGGCGGATTTGATGAGTTTGACTGAAAACAACCTTGACACTATCAAAGGTTTAGGCAATTAAACCGCCCATAACTAACCATAACCATTTAATATTACTACTTCAAATTTCGGCAATCATCTTGCATTTAAAGACCGGTTTAAAATGATCGGGAGATCAATATGACAACGACTAAAATAAGCCTCCTACTTGCAATCTTCGCGGTAGCATCATGTACAAAGTCATCAAAAATAAATGAAGAGCAAGATAGCTCTAGACCGACAGAAGCAACACCTTCAACACAAAAAATCAGCCATAATACAAACCCTAGAACTAACACTCAATCTTCACAGCAAAATAACACTGTTTCTAATCCTCCATCTGAGTCGTCACACGGCGAAACAGAGAATATAACGACGGCGAGTAACAAAGATTCGACTCCTGAACCCGAAATGTCTTATGCCTCCGCTGGAAACCTTAAGTTCAATGCAGTGTTATTCACTAATATGGAGCATAAGCGGCATGCGACGGATAGTGGTACCTACGTGATTCTTAGAGATTCAGAGGGTAAACTCATCGGAGTGGGCCCTATTACATACAGCGCCGCTCGGAACGGGAAAAACGTCGGCGGTATGGGGTACCCTGTCACTCAACTCAACGTCGACCTTCAAAAGATCTCTTTAGACGCTAAATCAGGTAACGGCGATCTATCTATTTGCAAAGTAATCAATACCCAGTCATATAAGTGTAAAAAGCAATCGGAAGATACCGAACGGCCGGTCAACTGGTATAGCAAGCCAGTCAAGTATCGAGTAACTAACAAAGAAATCACCATAAATAACCAAGCAGGAATGATTGGCAACGGACCAGGAGTCGCTGGAGGCTTATCTTTTGCTCATCCGGTAGCATTTGTCGCGGTTGGTGCGAAAGCAAAACAGTATGCTGACTTCTCTTCGCCTATCATCTTAGATTTAAACCATAATAACAAACTTGATTTAATCGATGTGAAAGATAGAAATAATGCAGTTTATTTTGATCACAACGGCGATGGCCAAAAACGCTTGTCAGGTTGGGTCGAGAAAGAAGATGGCATCCTTGCTTTAGATATCAATGGTGATGGTCAAATCACTACTGGAGTGGAGCTTTTCGGCGAGTACTCCTACAAAGAAAGACTAAAAAACCGTAAGAGTAAGAAGCTTAAAAATTTTAACAACGGATTTCAAGCTCTAGCTCAGTATGATGATAACCATGATAAAGTGATTGATAAAAAAGACTCTATCTATCGGCTGTTAAAAGTCTGGCGTGATCTAAACCGAAATGGCATTGGTGAGAAAAACGAGCTTTACAGCTTAGTGTCTCAAAAAGTTAAATCTATCGACCTAAATTACAAGAAGAATCTCATTGGAAAAACCCAATTTTTTGTTAAGTCAAATGGCAACGAGATACGTCTTCTAGGCAGTTATACCGGTACTTCAGGCAAAAAACATAGGCTGGCAGATGTTTGGTTCAAAGAAGACTATCAGCATGTTTTAGGCTCGAAGTAGGTTAGGGGATTACATGAACTTATTTAAAATTACGACATTAGCAATATTTTTCACCCTCAACGCCTGTGGTGTCGATAGCTTTAATTCTGAGATCGGCGAGGGGTCAGCGTTAACTAACATTGACATCGATAGCTCTGGAGAGCAGCTTAGTGCATCTCAAGCGTCGATAGAACTAGACCAATATTGCCTACCTGAAAATCAAGGCTTTATCATGGAGATGAGTAACTACGCCTTTAATGCTGGTTATCAAGAGCATTTTGCAGGGAGTGGTTACCGAGGGCTGCTATCTGCATCAGATGATACAAGCTGTTTATCTCCCTCTGGAAGCGGCGAAATGTATAGCTTGGATCAGATGGGAATGCATCCACCAAGTCAAGATAGCTGCCTAAACGACATCTATAAAAACACCTGCGATATACTTAACAAAAGCTTAGAAGGTGAGGAAGGTTACGCATCGGTAACTGCCCGAAAAGGTGCTTCTGCTTCTGGTAAAGCAGCGGGTATCGATGTAAACCAGGAAAACTGCCTTACATTTGATTTGGCTGAACCTCGTAACGGTTATCAAGCAACGATCGCATACTGTGGCGACTCATTTATCACCACAGGTACCATATCTATCCGGGGCTCCTCTAGTAACGAGATGGCGCTTTATTTGTATCAATAATGAGCTAAATCAGTCTAAAAATCTATATTATAATTATTTGATTTTATTGTGAAAAATAAATATATGTCGATTTTATATCTATATTTCGACATATTTAGTTGACATGTCGATTCTATCAGCATATGCTATATTATGTCGATAATTAGTGGAGAAATCGACATATGCTGTTTGACCCTGATAAACCGTATAACAGCCTTCCAAAGCTGCCTCCAAAAAAAGATATCGAGACAAAGTCTATTCTACGGACATGCATTGCGGCGCGATCAAACCTAGCCGAACTTAATGCCTCGGCAAATCTGCTTCCTAACCAATCTGTCTTGATTAACACGATACCCATTATGGAGGCCAAAGATAGTTCCGAGATTGAGAACATTGTTACGACAACAGACAAGCTCTTTAGAGCTTCCCACACTGATGGAAAGAACACAGATACAGAAACCAAGGAAGCATTCCAGTATAGATCTGCACTTTTAGAAGGATTCAGATCTCTGGAGGAGAAACCACTGTGCACTGCTACAGCTGTTGCGGTTTGCAGTAAAATTAAAGGTACGAGTATGAACATTCGCCGAACTTCGGGGACAGCTTTATCAAACGCTAATACGGTCATTTACACTCCTCCCGTAGGGGAGTCAGTAATTCGTGAAAAGCTTGCAAACTGGGAGCGTCTCTTACACGAAGAAGAAACAATTGATCCTTTGATCCGCATGGCTGTTGGCCACTACCAGTTCGAGGCAATTCACCCGTTTCACGATGGAAATGGTCGGACTGGGAGGGTGCTCAATTTATTATTTTTGGTTGACGTTGGCTTGTTGAATCTACCTATTCTTTACCATAGTAAGTATATTATGAAGAATCGATCTGATTATTACCAGAAGCTGTACAATGTTACGAAAGATAACGACTGGGAGTCTTGGATCGTCTATATGTTAGAAGCTGTATCTGAAACAGCAGATTGGACCAATCGTAAGACAAAGGGAATCCAACAGCTCATAGAGCACACATCAGATTATCTGAAATCAAGACTTCCTGCGCTTTACTCTCACGAACTCATAGAAATCCTATTTAGCCAACCTTACTGTCGTATCGCTAATATCGTAGATGCTGGAATTGCCAAACGTCAGACAGCGTCTGTTTACCTAAAGGAACTAAGCGTAGTTGGGATCCTAGAAGAGGTAAAATCCGGGCGTGAAAAACTCTTTTTCCATCCGAAGTTCTATCAACTGCTGATCGGCGAATCGAACGAGTTTAGAAAGTACAGGTGATCAAACGTCAGCAGGGTTATTGCCCTAATCTAAATAACCCCTTTTCTGCTGATCCTTTTCGATAGAGCGGAAGAGGGCGCCAAAGTTTCCTTCGCCAAAAGATAAATGATTCTTTCTTTGGATGATTTCAATAAAGATCGGACCGATCACATTCTTAGTAAAAATCTGTAATAGGTAACCTTCTTCATCGCCGTCGACTAAGATATTGTACTCCTCAAGAGTTTTATGATCTTCAGTAACTCCTGGGACGCGGTCAAAAACTTCTTGATAGTACTCTTCATCGATATCTAACGTCTCTATTTGGGTATTCTTTAGCTTCGATAAAGAACTCACTATGTCGTTGGTACTGAAGGCAATGTGCTGAACCCCGGGTCCGTTGTATTCCTCTAGGTACTCGTTGATTTGAGACTTAGCATCGCTAGCCTCGTTGATAGGTATACAAAACTTACCACAAGGTGATCGTAGAGCATAAGATTGCAGACCCGTTTTTACACCGCGAATATCAAAATACCTTACCTCTTCAAAACCAAATATATTTTTATAAAAGTTAGACCATTGCTGCATGGTTCCATTATGAACATTATTGGTCAGGTGATCGATGAACTCAAAACCTTTGGTTTCAACCTTAATTGCAGAAGGGTGAGGTTTGAAGCCCAGCTCTTTATAGCGATTAGCATCTTGATAGTTATCAATAAAGTATATCAAGCTATCACCGATTCCCATAATTGCGGGGATATCTTTGCCGCCTTTGGTGTAATCACATCTAGTAGCAGGTTTGGCGCCTCGTGCTACGGCTTTTTCGAATGCTTCGTTAGCATTCTTAACACGCCAACCCATTGAACTCAGGCTAGGACCATGTTTTTGGTTAAAACTCTCTGCAAAACTACCCGCCTGGTTATTAACTAAAAAGTGAATGTCACCTTGATTATAGTAATCCACATTCTTTGACTCATGCTGAAGTACTTTAGAAAAACCAAATGCCAAAAACAGGTCTTCAAGTTGCTGTGAATTAGGCGAAGTGAACTCTGCAAACTCGATACCGTCTAAACCCAAATCATTAGCTGCCATAGCATATTCTCCAAGATTCAATTTCCTGGCTAGAATCTACCTTAGAAATGAATCGTTTTCAATGAGACTATTTCTCATCTAGTCGAACTGTACGAGATACAATCAGTTTATCTTCGCTATTGTAGCCGTATATGCGAATGTAGTCCTGATGGCTTATATTTACGGCTTTGTCCACCTTGGTAGCAAAAATATTCCTGCTACTTTTAGAGCCGAGCTTATCCAAAACTCTGCGATCTGTCTGGCAATAGCCAGAATTAAAGTCGCTCACCTCACAATATTCCACTCTCTCTACAGCTAAGTCGGAAGAAGAAGCGATATGATAAGAACCACCACTTTCAGAAATTACCGCTAATTTTGCATTCTTAGATTCGGCTGTTTCCAGATCATTCTGCGCTAGTTTGTCTTGGTAATCAGATGTTGAACCATCGATCCCAGCATGATGGGCTAGATACGCGATGCCTAGCTTTGCAAACCTCGAGCTTAAGGGGATGTTGTTTAGGTTGGAAGACGTGTCACCTGCTCCATGGATCTTAGAGTTATAATTATCCGGATCTTCAAAAGGAAATGCGGCCGGAAAACCTTGATCATGCCATGACTTAAAGTCCGAAGTACCCGACGTGAGGCTTTTTTCGACATAGTCGCCACCTAGGTAGGTTTTTAGCAGTTCTTTTAATGACCTTGTAAGCGTAGTGTTTGTATTCGTGGTGACAAAATGAAT
>JANQHA010000189.1 GCA_028282865.1 Oligoflexales bacterium | reverse complement strand
ATGATAATAAGAGCATAGCTCTAAAGCTTCAAGTAGAGAAACTTCGTGACGAGATGGTTCAGCATTTTATGACTGCTCCTAAGGTAGCCAAGGAAACTTTTTCTAGGATGTTGAAGGAAGATGGAGTAGAGTCAACGGCCAACTATCTTCATATCTTTGGTCATATGATCGTACTAGAACTTATTGCAGATCCAAACATGACTAGAGACATTTATGCCCTAAGTGAGTACTTTCATAATACCAGCTTCCAGATGACTCTTGAGGAGGAGTGGGATCTATTACAAGATCTTAAACGCAAGCATACTGCAAGCGAGATTCGGGTTCTTAGTAATAAGGGTTCTGATAAGTTTGATTTCTTATCGAAGTTGGATCCTGCGCAGATATATACGCTAATTAGTGAAGAAAAACCTCAAGTACAAAGTATTGTATTGACGCAGCTACCAAAGAAAAGGCGCATGGCTGTATATGACATGTATCATGGTCCGGCTAAGATTATTTTGATGAATGAATTATGCCGTGCAGATGCTGTTCCTAAAGAGTACATGGTGAATATTGCCAAAGCCTTACATAAGAAAGTCTTTTCAAGGCCCGAGTTTGATACTGAAAACATTCGCAGTAGTGAAATTATTATTGACCTTCTTGAACAGTCGAATCTTTCGGAACAAAAAGAGATTATGGCAAACCTCCATAAAACTAATGAAGACACCGCCAGAGCGATTATGATGAAGCTTATCACAATAGAGTTTTTACCATACCTGAAATCTGGTCATTTGTTAGAGCTGGTTTTAGGTATGGATCACCACGATCTAATTGCTTTTCTCTCATCGGCTCCAGAACACATCCGACACCTGTTACTCAATAAGGTTCCAGAGGAACTGTCTGAGAGCTGGATGGAGGAGCTAGAGCACACCGGAACAGTTGATGAAAACACTTACCGAATAGTCGAACTTAAGATTTTTAATAAGATCCGGGCGATGGCTAATAGCGGAGTCATAAATGTTCTCGATATTAATGAGGTTATTTTTGCTCCTGATACAGGTAGTGATGAGCAGCAGCCTGGGCAATTAAGCAGTGATTCGATGGTGGCGTAGGTAATGGCTGGATCCGATGACATGAGAATACCGGCAGAGCTGGCTGAGCAGTTTCGAGACCCCAAGTGGGGTGCCGGTCAACTGAGCAATATTTCCATTTTAAACGGATTCACCAACGAGGAGCTTGAGAAGCTCTATGGTGTTGGTGAGATTATTAGCTTAAAATCAAATTCTTATGCAGTTATTGAAGGCGAACCGACCCGCGGCTTATATGTTATTCTTTTCGGAACTGTATCGGTTTACAAAAATGAGCCAATTTCAGGTGCTATGCACCGTATTGCTTACCTTGACCAAGGTGCGAATTTTGGTGAATTAAGTTTGTTTGATCAAGCGCCCCGTTCAGCGTCGGTTGCTGCCGAGGCAGTTTGCCATCTTTTTCATCTTGATGCCGAGGTCTTCGAAAACTACCTAGACAAAGCTGGAGAAGATTTACGTTCAAGATTTTACAAAGCTTGTGCCGAAGAGTTGGTTTCACGGTTTCGTAAGCTCAACTCCGATTATATTAACTCTCAGCAACTACTTTGGAAGCATGCTTTTAACAAAGAGAAGCAGACTGCGGAACAAGAAGCGGCATCCTAAGCAAACTCGACCTGGTCACCATTGCAATTACTTAACTTAGCAGAGAATTGCTAAAGTTGAGCCACTAATAAACACCACGACTCTTTTTAGATTTTCTAAATTGGTAAGGAGTTTGATAGTTTTTTAAATTCCAGATCCCGATTTTTAACTTTTTTGCGGCGGCTTCTGCCTTAAGGTAGCTGACTTTATCTAAATCGGTCCCGGATTTTTTATAAACTTCTGCAAGCCCTTTTTTAAGTAGTGCCAGATTAATTATTTTATTAGCTACTTTAACCTCGACCACTGGGCGGTTATAACGATCTAATGCTATTTGCCTCAATTGCACCTGCTTGCCTACTATCTGGGAGCTGAGAAAATCTCTAGCTTCTATGGCAAAGGGTTGGGGTTTTCTTTGTCGGTCTCCCATTTCCGGTGTATCAATTCCCGCTAGCCGGATTTTTATCGTCAATGCTTTTGAAAGCTCAACGCGACAGGTATCGCCGTCATGGCAACTCATGACCTTCGCTTCAGCCCAATTCCCCGAAGCACTGAGCTGACGCGTCAGGTATATGATGCTGAATGCGGCAAATACTTTTATGATTCTCATCTTCATTTTTCCCCCCAATAGTTATGCTATCGCAAAAAAAAAATAGGGTGGCAATATTGAATCATTTGGTTTGGATAAATGTCAGCGCCTGCCAAAAGTTTCTCGCCTTCTCTAAACTGGCCAACTGGTCCTCTTTTTGGTCCGCTGTTGTGCTTTTTAGATGGGCAATCTGCTGAGATAGCTTTAGGGTTTTAATGTAGAATAAAAGTACTAATAGCGCCAAAATGACGCCAAGGAGGTACCGTCCCCAAAAAAAAGGCAATGCCGGCGCAATGTGTAGGAAAATTCTTACAAAAGTCCCTAAATCCATACACTCTCCGATAAATGGACCTCAAAAGTATACTGGCTCGGTCTCAAAGGCGCACCAGCATTTAACCTATATCTCAATTGTACCACACATTACCCGATGTTTGCCTCGAATAACATATCGAAATAATTAAAAAAAATATTTTTTTTATCTAAATGCTAAATATACGCCGACATGGCATCCCTGTTGCAATAACCCAGGTGTGAGCGGCGATGACCTTCCAAATTTCTTGTCAAGGTCCCTCCGATACCCCTCAAAAGCTACGCTTCGAGGCGGTCAAGACACCAACCTTATATCATTTCTAGTACATCGCCAGATAGCTGGACACCGGGGCAGATGCCCCGGGGCTAGCCTTTTGTAAATCTACTAAATACTAGGAAAAATTTGCCGATAGGACTTCCGGAGTATAGATCGGGAGCTGGCAGTGGGACAATTTCAGCAATCTGCAGATGGTGCGAGAAAGGTAGAGACCGATGACGGTCTTTTGAGCTCGGCGGACGGGGTGGATACCGTACTATCTCAAACAGAAGTGACTATAGAGCCGCACCGGCGGGTGGAGCCAGATCCCTCGTCACATCATAGAACTCCATGGAATCATGACCATAGTCCACCGGAATTAATTTCTCTCTTATATCGAATTACTAGGTTGGGTTTGTTGGTAGGCTCTGGCTTTCTGACAGGTGTTCTCTTTGTTCTCTGGTTACTGTATTAGATGAAAAAAAGTAAACAAAAAAACCGGCTCATTGTAGCTATCATCGGTCAGCTCGCTTTGTTGCTGCTAATAGGTATTATTGTTATCTTCTCGCAACAGCAGCTGGCAGATCAGTTTCGGTTTATTATCAAAAACTCCTCACCTCGAATCAATGCCTTAAATGAAATTAGAATCCAATCCAATAGGATGATTGCAGAAGCCAACAGTCACTGGTCTGATTTAGAGTCAGAAGAAGAGGAGTTTTTTGAGGCTTGGATTTTGCTCCAAGATGCTGAACGCGCATACTCTAACCTTATCTACAGCGATGCTGACCGGCAGGAATTCAAGAAGGTTAGAATCTATGCCCGGCAAATCTTTAATCTTGGTATCAAGTATCTAGAAGATCGAAAGGTTGAAAAAGGTGGTGTGATTCATTCGGATGCATCGATTGAAATCACTAGAATGCTAGAAGATGTAGAGGAAGAGTTCCATGAAGCTATTGAGCATATTATTTCTAAAGAAAACGACCGGCTCAAGTCTCGTATTAAACAGGTAGAGGCATCTACTAAGTTCAATATTTGGGTGGTTGGTGTTATCGTTGTGGTATCGCTTCTTATCGTCCATCAGCTGGGGCTCGCTATCATCCGATATACTC
>JANQHA010000110.1 GCA_028282865.1 Oligoflexales bacterium | reverse complement strand
TAGTATATTACCAGAGTTCTTCTTCTTTATATCCCGGACCATCGTTGCCACCTTCCTCTGGTTTAAGCGGCTTTTTCTGCTGATTATTCTGAATCTCTCGGTAAACCTGATCTGGCGACCGCCTCTGGGTGCCGGCCTTAGGAATCAAAGCTCGTTTTTTATCGTCTGACTTCCACCCAGTGGGTGCGCTGGGTTTTGTAGGTTTACTCGGAACTCGATCTGGCTGCTGTTGATACTTAGAAGAGTTAGATGAAGCACCGGCATCACTGAGGCCTGGAATTTTCCGAGCAGCTCCTGGCTCGACTTTCGAAGGAAACGATGGCAACGCAACGCCCTCTTCTACAGACAGAATTCCTCCAGCTTCTTCCTCCTCTTCAGCAACGTATGGGCTAAACGGGTGAACCATCCGAAGCGGGCTTGGCATGTTACTGCCAGGTTCAGTGGGAATTCGAAGCGTTGATTTGATGCTAGTATTCAGAGCAAATTCATTAATAAACTCTTCGCCAGTCACTTCATAATCTGTCATTGGACCTTGATCGACATCCTGACTACGATCACGTTGAAAAATAACCCCCCTAGGAAGATCTACTTTAAGAGCGGCTGTATTAGCTGCTGCCTTAAGAGGCCACTCCTTTCGTGCTAGAATTTTCAAGTCCAACAAGTCAAGAAAATCGACATATTTTTTCTCTTCGATAATACTTTTTGCAAGGTCGGTCCACACCGGTAGAGCACCGTGAAACCCTGAAACTTTAAAGCCACCGCGACGCATTTGCCGGTTAAAGTCATAGCCCACATATGACGCCAGAACATAACTATTAGCTGGGTCGAGCGGCGCTTGCTTTTGAACTGGATACGGCACAAAACCAGCAAAAGATGCAGTCATATAGTCATTGGTTGTACCAGTCTTGCCATATGCCGGGATCCTGATTGGGACGGTTTTAGTGTCGCTACCGACACCAGGAAGTTTTAAATAAAGCTCGCTATGGGCACGTCGTCCGGTCCCGTGTGTAACAACTTTTCTAAGAACTTGTCTCATCTGCTGTGCGTACTCCGGTGCAACCAACTGATGTTCACGCTTCTCGGGCTCGTATAAAATATTACCAAAGCGGTCCTCAATGCGGCGAATAAAGTTGAGTTGATTGTCTGGACCTTCTTTATAAAATTGAAAGGTCTTTCCTTCGATAAATGTTTGATAAACTTTCGCCACTTCGGCAACACTTACAACATTAGTCCCAAGCGGTAACGACAAGACCGGTTCAATCTTAGAGAATACCCCCATTTGCTCACACAAACGCTTCACATATAGTAAGCCGATAGCTATGCGGAAATCGTGATGATGATAATACCGAACCATTTCATAGGGGTCTTGAATTCCAAGGACAGCCCGGTAACGCTCATCCAGCCTATCTTGGATCTTCCTAAAAAGCTTAAGAGGCATGTAGCCAGAAAGCTTGACATCGGGCATCGATATATTGGCACTTGAATTAAATAGCCCGGCTTGGCCCCAAACAGACCTGACATCTAACAAATTAAGTGCCCTTCCTGGCATGGATTGCAACTGAACATGCAACTCCGAAGACTCCTTGGGTTCTTCGCTCGCAAGGTCTCTTAAGTAGCCTAGAGACGGACGATTTCGTTTGCCGCTGATTACCCTGAAACGAGATAAAATGACTTTTAGCTCTTCGTCACTAAATATGGCCTCGGGCCCGCGCTCTTCGACGCTAGCTGCAATTCTTTGCCAATCTTGGGCTAGGTAGCCTGCTAAAATCGCATGACGCTGGTAGTTATTCTTGACCAATTTAATCCGAACAGCTTTTTCGTTTTCGCTTACCTTGTCTTCCTCGTCAGGCACCTGATAAAGCCGCTGCAATTCAGCTGCATAACCCCTACCCCACCACATCTTAGAAACCGTGCTAAGCAGAGATTGCTCTCCAGAAAAAACCAGATCAGGAGCCAAGTCATTGATGGCGTTGCCAAGCTCGTACTCCTTAATACCATCGTTATCTATCTGGACCCCGACGGCCCGAGCGACCCTGTAGTGAAAATCACGGCCGCGCTCACCTTCTTCTGGTAAAAAGCCCATGGTGCCGAGTAGACCCTTGAATTGCTCGAAGTTCAGCTTATCCACCAAGTGGCTAATCAAATATATCGATGCAAGGTTCTCTGATTTGATGCCCGACCAGAGCATCGAAGTATCTCTATAAGGGCTAGCGTGATCTGGCCGTAGATAATAGAACTGACCTTGATACGGAAACAGCCTCCGCTCGTTATCCATGCGATCTAAAATGGACCAGCCAAGTTGCAAACCAGCAAAATATGCCACTGACTTGAACACAGACCCAGGTTGTCGTTTGCCAAAGATGGCCCTATTGTAGCCTGACGGGTCAAAGCCAGAAACGACAGCACGCATTTCTCCTCTGTCTAAAACAACCACCGCACCGTTTATCAAAGGACGCTTCTGTAGCTCAAGTTTTGCTATATGGGTTTGCTCGTCGTACTCACGAACTTCGACAAAAAGCACATCGCCGACTTTTATAGTTTTCAATAAATTTTTAAGCCTGACGGTGTAGCCTTTTGGAACAGCTATGTCCAAGAGCTTGGAATAGCGAACCAGAGATTCGTAAGGTACCTCTCCCTTCGGCAGGCCCATGTCTAACAATAGCGTCGGCTTGCCACGACGCTTCACAATCCTCTCAACCTTTGCATAGTAGAAGCCCCCGACTTCCAGGTCGCGAAGCTGCTTAAAATGTTCTTCAGGCTCGGCCTTAAACCCCTGTAAAATGGTTTCAAGTCGCGATAGGTTTCTGCGCATCATAAGTTGCGCTTTGTTTTGAATATCAGCGTCTAGAGTGGTGTAAACCTTTAACCCTGCCCGGTCAAGCTCGCTTATACTTTCCATATTCAGCGACGATAAAATTTCCGGTTTATTAAGCTGGCCGCGGATCAAAGACACCAGAGCTACTTCGTGGGAGGTAAATTTGCCTTTATTAAATGGAACCGGCTTTTCCCAAGCTTCCCGAAGCTCTTCCTCGCTAATCCAGCCCTGTTCGTACATACGCTTGAGTACATAATTTTTTCGCTGATTTGCAAAACGCCAAGCTCTTTTTCGTGCCTCTGGGGTATATTTTATAAACGGATTGTATTTG
>JANQHA010000055.1 GCA_028282865.1 Oligoflexales bacterium | reverse complement strand
CACTGAAGAAGAGAAGATGACTATCGCAAACCAATATTTGATTCCTAAGCAGGTCAAAGAAAATGGTTTGGATGGAGCTGATGTGGTCTTTAGTAAAGGCTCAGTGGCCACTATTATCGGCTCCTACACCAGAGAGAGTGGCCTTCGAGGGCTGGAGAAGAAGATAGCTTCGGTCTGCCGTAAAATAGCTCGGCAATATGCTGAAGCAGAAGAAGCTTTGGAGACTCAGCCTAAGATTCGACTCACTCCCGCGCTTATCCAAAAGCATTTAGGAGCTGATCGTTATGGTGATAATTTTTATCATGGTGATGCTGCAGTTGGTGTCAGCCTAGGTATGGCCTACACTCAATATGGTGGCGAGGTTCTAGCTATTGAAACCAACCTGATTAAATCGGGTAAACACCGATTGGTGCTTACTGGCAAGCTTGGCGATGTTATGAAGGAGTCGGCTCAGGCTGCTTTAAGCTATATTCGTTCAAGGGTTGAAGATTTTGGAATTGACCCAGAAGTGTTGGCCGAGGACGAGCTTCATGTGCATGTCCCAGCAGGAGCTGTTCCAAAAGACGGTCCAAGTGCTGGTATCGCTTTAGCTACTTCAATGATTTCAGCTTTGCTCGGGGTTGCCCCCACAGAGAAAACTGCGATGACAGGAGAAATTACCTTACACGGTAAAGTGTTGGCTATTGGGGGTTTGAAAGAAAAGGTCTTGGCAGCGCAGCGCGAAGGCTTGGTCCGTGTTATTGTGCCAGAGAAGAACCGTCCTAACTTTGATGAGTTGCCACAAAGCGTTAAAAAACGTATTAAAGTTGAGTTTGCTAAGGACTACCAGGAGGTATTCTCAGTTATGTTTGCTTCAGCGGAAAAGTCTACCAGCGCTATTCCATTTCGCCCTGTAGAGGGTAGTGGTGGGGGCAGCGACTTAGCAAGCTAAAACCCTTTATATACTTAATTGGTTCTTTAAAACTCCCCTACGAGAAAGCTCGTAGGGGTTTTTCTTTTTCTGGATCGGAGTTACAATAGATGTATCACCTATTATTGGGGGCGCACTGTATGAACGATCTCGTTAAATGGTTTGTAAGAGTTAGTTTTATTGGAATATTTTGGGTCTTTTTTCTTTCAATCACAATTAATGGGCGGTCGATATTTAGCTATGCTAATGACGTGTTAGTTCAGAACTCCTTCGTACAGTTTCTTGACGAAGAGCTTGCTGATCTTTGGTCGAAAATAGCTGAGACAGCCAAGGTAACCTTTTCTGAGATGTCCGAGGGGGATCGTAAAGCATAGATATTATTGGCTAAATTAGCGACCTTCTCCAATTCCATTCCATCCCTTAATTATGATATAAGATTTCCCAACATAAAAGAGGCTGCAGATTTTTTAGGAGGAAGTCTTGGCGCAGTTAAATATTGTTACATGGCCAGCAAAAGTCTTAGAAACCAAAGCGGAACCTGTCGAAACTTTTGATAATCAGTTAAAGCAGTTTATCGAGGACATGCACGAGACCATGCAAGCTAACAGCGGAATTGGCCTCGCAGCTAATCAAGTCGGTGTTCTTAAGCGCATCACTACCATCGAAATTCCTTATGCTGAAAATCGTTACGAGAGCGATGATGATGAATTAGATGCGAAGCAGTGGTGGCATAATAAACGTTTCACTTTTGTAAATCCGATTATTACAAAAAAAGAGGGAAAGATATCGGCGCAAGAAGGTTGCCTTAGTTTCCCAGAAATATTTGATTTTGTTGACCGTGCAGCTGAGGTTTGGGTTACCGCCAAAGATGAGAATGGCAAAGAGTTTGAGGTTCATGCGACTGGGCTTCTTTCAATCTGCCTGCAGCATGAAATTGATCATTTAGACGGAGTTGTTTTTATCACTCGGATGAGTCGTATGAAAGCGATGCGGATTAGAAAAAAAATTATGCGCCGAGGAAGCTTGGTGACAGAGGGTGAGCCATGACAAGTTCTGTATTAGTGGCGCCTTCATTATTATCAGCAGATCCGCTCCGGCTTGCGGAGGAACTTAGTGATGTAGAGCAAAAGGGGGCGGATTGGCACCATGTTGATGTGATGGATGGACACTTTGTACCTAACTTAACCTATGGGCCACCGTTAGTTCGTGCGCTTAAAAAATTCTCTAAAATCCCCCTCGACGTGCACATCATGGTTTCTAACCCGGAGGACGTAGCTTTTGACTATGTTGATGCTGGAGCTGATGTTTTATCCTTTCATATCGAAGCGGCAACCCATGGACATAGGTTGGTTTCCGCACTAAAGGCCCGCGGAGTTAAAGCTGGGGTGGCGATTAATCCAGGTACAGCTATCGAGTCTTTATGGCCACTGTTACCGGAGGTTGACTTAGTTTTGATAATGTCGGTTAATCCGGGCTTTGGCGGTCAAAAATTTATAACGGATGCCTCGAGTCGTGTGAATGCCGTTGATGAGCGGCTCAAAATTTTAGGGCGCCGAAGTGAGGTTCGTATTGAGGTTGATGGCGGTATTAACGAGGAGACGGGAGCGGCCGTAGTTAAGGCCGGTGCTGATGTCCTGGTTGCCGGTAGTTATATTTACAATACGCAAGATCGTGAAAATCGAATCACCAGTTTGAAAGAAATAAGATGAGGTTTCGTTGAGTTGAAGCAGGCTATTAATGAAAAATTTTGTTTTGGCCGAGACCGCTTGGATACAGCAAATCTAGTTGCTTTAGCAAAAATGTCTGATACGAAGATTGTCAGTGACGAAAAAGCTGTAGACTTGGTTCGGCGGTACAGGGCCTTAGTGGAAGAGAAGGCATATTCTGATAACACTTACTATGGCATTAATACCGGATTTGGCTCTCTTTCGAGTGTTAGAATTGCGAAAGAGCAATTACAGGAGTTGCAGCAAAATTTAGTTCGGTCTCACGCATGTGGGGTTGGCAAACCTTTAGAAAACTCTATTGTGAAAGCTATTTTATTGTTGCGTGCTCATACGTTTATGCTTGGACACTCAGGCATAAGCTGGGACGTCGTAAAACTGGTTATGGATATGGCAGAGCAGAATGTCATTCCTGTAGTGCCAGAGCAAGGTAGCGTCGGGGCATCTGGTGATCTGGCTCCATTAGCTCACATTGCTTTAAGTTTGATAGGTGAGGGCCAAGTTTCCTATAAAGGGGAGTTTTGTGAAGCTGGAGTTGCGCTTAAAAAAGCCGGATTAAAACCAGTAAGCTTGGGACCGAAGGAAGGTCTGAGCTTAATCAACGGTACGCATTTTATGTCAGCAATCGCATCTTTTGCAGTTGAGGAGGCGGCGATTTTACTGAGGGCAGCCGATGTCATCTGTGCTGTGAGCCTTGACGCAGTTCGCGGAACGATGCGTGCTTTTGATGAGCGGGTTCACAGTATAAGAAGACAAGACGGGCAGAGTGTTGTTGCTAAAAATATTCGTGAAATTTTTAGTGATAAAGACGATATTATGGAAAGCCATGTTGATTGCAATCGTGTCCAAGATCCCTATAGTTTCCGTTGTACAGCCCAGGTTCATGGGGCCAGCCGAGATGCTCATACCTACGTTAAAAATATTGTAGATAATGAGTTAAACAGCGTTACTGATAATCCGCTGGCTTTTGATGACGGTGATATTATTAGTGGCGGTAATTTTCATGGGCAGCCCGTTGCTATGGCAATGGATTTTTTAGGCATCGCATTGGCTGAACTTGGCAGCATATCTGAGCAAAGAACCATGAAATTAACAAATTCTCAGTTGAGCGGCTTGCCGCCATTTATCACTCAAAACAGCGGCCTTAATTCTGGTTATATGATTCCTCATGTGGTTGCCGCTTCGTTGGTATCGGAAAATAAGATTTTAACCCACCCAGCTTGCGTTGATACAATTCCTACCTCGGCCGATATGGAAGATCACGTCAGTATGGGCCCTATTGCTGCCCGAAAGGCGCGAAAAATTGCTTCACATGTGTCAAAAATACTTGCAATTGAGCTTCTTGCTGGTTGTCAGGGCTTAGATTTATTAGTACCGTTAAAACCTGGAGTGTTTTTACAGAAAGTTTTTTCTGAGGTAAGGGCAATATCACCTTATATGGAGTCGGATAGATCGCTTCATAATGATATCGAGAAGGTCTCGAAGTGGGTTCTTGGCGGCGGGATTGATAGAGTTATAGAAAGTGAATCTAAAGATATTTTTTAGACGGTTGACCTTAGGAGGTCTTATGAATATTAGGTTGGTTTTATTTATTTTAGTTTTAGTACCTATGACTGCTCAGGCTGATCCAGTTTCTGAACCGATTAAAATCGGTGGCAGCTACGAAGTGACTTCAATTGAGCGTAGGCAAGACGATTTTTTTGAGATTATTTTTAAAAGCGTCAGTCCAAGCGGAAAGTTTGATGAATTAAAACTAGAGAGCGATCACGTTCACTTTTCGGTTCGCAAAGGGCAAAAGATTCGACTCTCTGCTGAAGTCATTAAAGTAGATGGTCCTAGAGCTGAGGTGTCTCAGGTTCTTTTGTTTTTACCTCATGTCCAGGGAGTGACTCCGGTTTGGATGCTGTCTCGAAAGAACTCTAACCGCGAGCTGCGAGGGTCTAAATATATAGATATGCACGCCCCACAAAGCGACTACCGTATCCTCTAAGGTGATTTAGTTTTTGGTTACTTCTGCTTTTATTGCGAAGCATTCTGTTTTTCGGTTTCTTGTGGAGACATGGACTGGGCGTATCGTTTTGATCAATACGCTGGTTTTTGTGGCGATGTGGTATGAAGGCGGCTCCTTATTCCTGCCTCCAGAAGATGTTTTAGTCCGCTACGGTGCTAAAGACACCTACTGGCTGATTCGTGGAGAATATTGGCGGCTTTTTACTCCCATGTTCGTTCATATTGGTTTGATTCATTTCGGACTTAATTCGCTGGCTCTGGTCTACATCGGACGCCAGATTGAGACTCTGGTGGGCGGGTGGTGGTTTTTAGCGATCTATCTGCTATCGGGGATTGGCGGAGGGGTTGGCAGCGCACTCTTTACCATGGGGCTCAGTGCTGGTGCTTCGGGGGCGATATTTGGATTACTGGGAGTAGGCTTTACTTTCGAACGGTTGGTGGCCAAGCAGATTTTTAAAGCTAGCGGCGAACGAC
>JANQHA010000024.1 GCA_028282865.1 Oligoflexales bacterium | reverse complement strand
GCACCCCAAAAGATCCGTCCTTTTCCGGGACTAATTTCTAAGATGCCGTCGACTTCCTTGAACCCAACTTTTACAACGCCTGCGCGCCAGCACATTTTCGAGTATTCACTAGCCATCTGTTGAATCTCTGGCACCACATAGCCATTTGACAAACATACGACCGTACTGCCAGGTCTAAACTTATGCAGATGTTGAGCACAAGCCTCAGTTAGAGAGTACGGTTTCACCGCCACCAGAATAAGCTGGGAATCAGCCGAAACCGCTTTAGCAGTCAAATCTAGTCGACCTATATCGTCTTTCACTCTTACGTCCTGCTGGCACGATACCGGCCCCTGGCGGCCTAATAACGCCACCTCACAGCCTTGCGCAGACAATAAATACGTGAGGCCCTTACCAACACACCCCGGGCCTATAACCGTTATCAACAGTGACACCTCATATGCTAAGCCCCTAAAAAAAAAGAGTTAAGTACGATTTCAAGCTGTTACGACCAAAAATATCAGCCTATCTAAAGATGTTCTACATCAGAGACGATACTAATGTCGAGTGGAGGAATACCATGATTTTCGATAAAACTCCGATCATATGTGATGACGAGAGCTGGGTATGGCATTTTATACAAGAATGCCTTCAAGATAACAAAATAAGCTATATAAAGCTGCCATCAGCCACCTCTATGAGACAAGGCTGGCAAAGTTTCAAAGCTATGGATCGTATTATTATTCACTGGGAAGGAAAAACCAGACCAGGTGGAGCATTAGTTGAAGAAATCTTAGAAATCAACCCTCGCTTTGACGTCGCTCAACACGTCATCGTATTAACGACAAACCCGGTTCATGAGGATGTCGTGTATTTCACTGAGCTGGGAATTAAACGCGTGATCAAACTGAGACACCGTGAAGAAGATCTACAAAACTCAGCAACAGAATTTAAAAGGCACCTGTTTGAGGACTTTAGCACTAACCCATCCGAGATTGTTTGGAATAAAATCCAAAGAGCTTTAGATTTTATGCCGCGCAAAAACAATAGTGAGCGACTTAAGAAACTCAAGTTGGTTATCGGCCATCAAAAGAGTACGCTCAAAAAGCCCAGTTCAAGATTGCTGGACGTAATGGCTTCAGTTGCAAGCCTCGAAAATAGACCGTTAGAAGCTGAAAAGCTTTGGCTTGAAGCCCTTAAGATCAATCCAAATTACTTCCGTGCATATAATAACCTAGTAAAGCACTATAAACAGGTCAGCGACCCCGAGTCGGCGCTTACAATCCTCCAACGTATGCATCAAGTAAACAAAGCCAGGATATCTAGGCAGGTTGATTTCGGCGATATATACCTTAGCCTACAGAAGGATCAAAAGGCCATCCAACACTATAGTAAGGCGTTAGAAAAGGATCATTTCTGCAGCCGTGCACTTAGTGGTCTTGCAGATATCAGATTCAGACAAAATGACCTAGATCAGACCAAAGAGTTGCTATCTCGAACGACTACTTCGCATTCATTTGCTTCGAGGTTAAATCTAGCAGGAATAGATCTAGTAAATGGACGACGTTATCAAGAGGCTTTAGAACACTATACCAAAGCTCAATACGTGCTACCTCAAAATGAAAAAGGGCCTATGTTGTTTTTCAACATAGGCCTTTGTTACTTTCGTTGGAATAAACCTGAAATGGCGCAGCAGTTTATTCAAATTAGCTTGGTAAAAGAACCCAACTACAAGAAGGCCAAAGACCTCTTGAAAAAAATTGAAGACCGATTAGGCCAAGCTGCCTGATAAATTTACTAAACTCTAAGTTGAGCCTCGTCCCAGTTGTAAGTCCTAGGAGTCTCTTTAGCAGCTCTAACCAAATGAGCCTGCTGATTTCTCAGGTACTGAACGATATTTTTATTACCTGGATCAACCTTTAAACGATCGATTTCTTTTTGGATATCATTAATCTTATCAACATCCTCCGGTCGTTGGTAAACTTTATCGAGGATTTGATTAAACATATCCTTCTCACCCTTGCTAAGGCCGGTAGTATTCGTGTATCGGTGATATTTGTGAACTGCTAGTGGTTCAGTGTCCACAACTACCGTTCCATCTTCTTTTTTTTCGACTACCACACCCTGCTTTGTGTAAATACCAGCCTTGGGAATTAAGTCACCTATCTGCGCCATTTTAAACCTCCTAAAAAAGTTCTAAGCTGTTGCCTTAACTTCATCGATATTAAATACTCTTGGCTCAATGCCTTTGGTAAACATAATGTGGGCCTGCTCAGCCTTTAAATAACGTACCAGACTCTGGTTACGCGGATCCTGCTCCAACTCCTGGATTTGTGATGCCATGGCCGATACCCGCAATTTAGGGTCTTCCTGTGACTTGATATTATCCATGATCTGATAAAATCGTTCTCTTTCCTGAACAGATAGACCATTGATAAAACCATACTGTCGAGCTACCTGGTATTTTTCACCTTGATTCTCGACGGTTAATTTTCGAGTTACATTATCCCTATCAAGCACAACTCCCGGTCGCCCTAAAGAACTAAAGACAATGTCACCACGATTAATTTGCAAGGTTTACCCCTATAAAAATAGACCTACTGCAATTTTAACCGTTGGAAGATACTACCGGCAAGTTACTAAAATGATAAATATTTCCTAGAGCTATAGGATAATTTTTCCTAGTTTACTTTTTATAATGTAAAAAACTAGGTACAATATACTTTAGATGGCAATATAAAAGCCGATATAATTATTGTAAGGCTTTGCATCATTCCCAGCAGCATAGCTGCATTGGGAATCCATCAGTGTTAAGAATAGATCCCCAACGGCTTAGCCTGGGGATGACAATGGCTTAGCCTGGGGATGACAATGGCTTAGCCTGGGGATGACAA
>JANQHA010000002.1 GCA_028282865.1 Oligoflexales bacterium | reverse complement strand
CAGCACCTCATCGATGCACTAGCCAGCGATCAGCTCGCGGGGGTTGCGCTAGATACTTATGAGAATGAACCACAGCCGTTAAAAAAGCTAATTGAGCATGAAAAAGTTTGGTGCACTCAGCATATCGGTGCTTCGACACTTGAGGCTCAGCAGCTTATTGGCTCAACGATTTATGATCAGGTGGTAAAAGCAGCTGATGGTGGTGTAGTAGACTATCCCGTGAACTTACCAGATATTGGCATTCCCGATAACTCTATGCTTAAGGCTTATTCAGTCCTATCTCAAAAACTGGGATCTATGATTGCTCAGCTTATAGACTTTAACCCGGACCAAATGGAGGTTTCTTATCGGGGAGATTTAGCAAACTTTGATACTAGCTTGGTCCGTTTAGGCCTTATGAAAGGGTATGCTAGTCATGTGGTTGACGAGTATGTGTCCTTTGTCAATACTGCTACCCACTTTGAAAAATTAGGAATCAAGCTTATTGAGAATGACGACCCCGATTTCGAAAGCTATAAGTCTGCGGTAAAAGTTCTAGTCCGAGGTGATGATGGTAAGACTTTGAGTGTCGGGGGTATTGTATTTGATGGTCGTATTCCAAAGATATCGCTAGTCAATGAGTTTTATTTTGAAATTGATCCTCGCGGCTCACTTATCATTAGTGAGAACTTAGATCGGCCCGGAGTGATCGGAGATATCGGGCACTATTTAGCTAAAGAGCAAGTAAATATTGATAACTTTGCTTTATCTAGAAACCGGCAAGGAGGTAAGGCGATGGCTGTTATAAGAACTGATAGCGACCTCACCCCAAAACAGCTGAAAAATCTTGCCGATATTGAGAATGTAGTCAGGGCGAAGGCAATTCGGTTATGATTTTACTCTCAGTAATTCTATATTAAGTCCGACTCTTCTCTCACGGAGCGGACAGATATCAGCTCTATTCTAACGAAATAAGTCGGTTTATTTATAGTGACTTAGTTATATTTGATTTCCCCGAAACTGTGTGTTAATAAAACCACGGTTTGGCAATAGGCAATATATGATTCCTCCCGCAACCTTCGATTTAACTAGCATCATGAACTTCTGATTGGCCTGACCAACTACCGAAAGTAAAGGTAATAATATCTGCAAACCGTATTAAGTAAACAAAGCATATTCATTGTTAATTTCTAATTGACTGGAGTTTGCTATGGTTCAAGGTGCCATTCTAAAAACATTATTTTCTTTTATTATTCTAACTAATATTGCTCGCGGTTCTGATCTAGAAGAAACTCGAAGCCGTTGTAACCAAATACTTCAACTTGCTTTTCAAATAGAATCTTTAGCGCAAGGTGTGTTACGTGAACTCGACAGGTTGTCTGTTCAAGGCTCAAGCTCTTTTTCTAATGGCGCTAAGCTGATTCCAGGAATCAAAGGGGAGGATGAAACTTATAAGCAATGGATTCAGCGGGAGCTCATACTACGAGGTTTAAATATTGATCAACTTGTCAAAATTATGATCGAGACCCATGACTCATTTGGTGTCGGGTATGGGGCTCAGCTGAAAGAAGTCCACGCGGGTCGAATTGAGAACCCGAGACAGCCCTTAGTAAATAGGTTAACTTCTTTTTTCGGGCGGCAGCCAGTTCCGAATGTTTGGCTATACCCTGTTAAAGATGAATTTCTAAGTAGAGATTTAAGCGTACTTAACGGTTACTTTTTTCTTAAGCCCGGCGACAACTTGGCCTGGAGCAAGGTAGTTGAAATTAATTTAAGAAATGAAGGGTTCAATACTTTCGCGGACATTGCTGAGAGGTTTGAGGGCTTCGAAACTATTGCAATGGCTGAATTGACCACAGAAGCAGTCCAACAGATTAGACTAGTTTTTGAGAAGTATAGCAAGTAGAGTGTAACTCTACTTACCGTCCTTATTAATCAATCTCGCCACGCTGGATAGCTAAGATTTTTTCGATTGTACTAGGTATGGTCTCGATCGCGAAATCTCTCTCAGGACTATCTTTCTGGTCAATGTAATACTGGAAAAAATGATTTAGAGATTGAGTCATCATTACGATGGTTGCGTTCGAAAGAGGTGTTCCATTTCTATATGCCTGTTCTGCGTATGTTTCATATTGAAGGATAGCGGTTGGGTTTTCACGCAGATGTTTAAGCTTATAACGTAGCTCCAAAACTATTTCCGCGGAAGCAGGTCTATAACCGGAATCGATCAATAATCCTGATGCTGCAGATTTTAAATGTTTATCAGCATTTTTATGCTTCAATACCTTGTAGGCTATGTCGGTAGCTTTAGGGTCATTTATACGTGGCATAGCTAGTAAAGCATTTTGGCTGTAAACATGTTTTAACAACTCGGGTATATCTTTGTTATAAGTTGGCCATTTTACATACTTGCTTTTTTCTAATAAAAACGTGTCATTGATCACATTAGTTAAGACGTCAATGGCGGAGCTAGGATCCATAAGTACGATAGAATCGATAGCTATGTTTCTATCCAGCAAGTCTTTTATGGAAAGGACCTTGGTATTTAGATAAATCACGTCAACCGCATGGTTATAAGCATACCTACCTCCGATCGAGCTATATGCTTTAGGACCAAGTTCACTAAGACGTCTTTCTATAAGAACTCGCATAAGGCGCTCAGGAATATCTCCGTATTGAATTGAGTGCATCCCTTCACTGTCAGCCTCTTTAAGTTCACCAACATGCGCGATGAACTCCTTAAGTAAAGCTTCAAGTTCAAAGGAGGATTTAGTTCCTTCTAAACTTTTAACTATATTCCTAATTTTTTTTACTCTTTCCGACCCTTCGTTAATGGAATAAAGGGCGCTTTGGCTAGAAAGGTCTTGAGCGCTACAGCCTACAAATGCCATAGCAATAGCTGTGATTATTATGTTTTTCATATCTAATTCCTTTATGGGATTGCATCTGATCGCACGGTGGTGCTAATCATCTGTGCTGCAAACTACAAAATATATGCCGTTTTATACAGCCGAAAATATAGGGAATTTTTTTTTGCCGCGTCCAATGAATTGGCACTTGTCATCTATTGCTGCGATCTCAGGTGTCTCACAATAAAGGCGAAAAACAGCAATATAGAGATAAGCTAGGCAGATATTTCCTATAAGCTATTGTAATTTAAGAGTTTTTGATAATATTGAAGGGTGAGGCTTATGGGGCAAGAAAGAAGACTCGCACTAATTAGGGTCTTCCTAGTTTAGAGTGGGCCTGTCATTCCCAGCAGCGAAGCTGCGTAGGGAATCTCCTGGCATTAAGGGTAGATCCCCGACGCTCACTTTGTTCGCTGGGGATGACGTTTATAAAATGGAGCGGGAAAGGGGACTCGCACTAATTTGGGTCTTCCTAGTTTAGATTGGGCCTGTCATTCCCAGCAGCGAAGCTGCGTAGGGAATCTCCTGGCATTAAGGATAGATCCCCGACGCTCACTTTGTTCGCTGGGGATGACGTTTATAAAATGGAGCGGGAAAGGGGACTCGCACTAAGCGAAGCGTGACCGAGGCCCTAGGTAAGATAAGAATCTAAATGGAGCGGGAAAGGGGACTCGAACCCCCGACCTTCTGCATGGCAAGCAGACGCTCTAGCCAACTGAGCTACTCCCGCACGGCTAGAAAATTATTAGCCTTTATAAATAGGTAGGGTGGGGACTAAAGTCAAGGGATATAACGTGACGCATTTATTTAGGATTATTAGGTGGTTTCAGGGGCTACTGGTAAAGCTCCGCGGCCTTTCCTATTTCCAAAATAGCTCTGGTGACGGTTTAGATGTGACTGCGAAGCAGCCCTTAGTTCAGCAGAGACCTATAAGTCTTGAGACTCGGTATGTTCCAGTGCAGAATGCCGGCGATGTCGAGCGGCTGTTCGCTCGGTTACACACTAAGATTTTTGGCCAAATTGACAAGTTTGAGACTGGACGCGCGGATTTCGGTACTAAAGTTGTCCCCAAGATGCTTAGAGAAAGTGGCAGACTTCCAGGGCGTCGGCGGTATTTTTTTGTGCAACCACTGAGTCGCGATGGTTGGCTTTTTGAGCGGTCCGAAACAGGGTGGGTTATTTCTCAGGCTCGTAAAATAGTCAAAGAGCGCACCTTCATGCGAGCATACGATCACTGGGATATCGTAACGATATATGAGCCAAGCGATGGTCAGGGGACCCTAAGGCTAACTTCGAAGCGATTTGAAGATAATTTGGTAGGTTTTTCGGTCTATGAACAGAAGGTTTTGAAGTCTCTTGACTTGCAATGAGGACGCTAGACTTGCGGCTCCCGACTTTTTTATTGGCGTTGAATGTTTTGGCTCTATGTCAGCATGGCTGGGCTGGGCCCATGGTGTCTTTTGGGGCGCACTGGAATAACTTTGCATTTGAGCCAGTTGAAGAAGGGGATCCTGTTGCCAATTTTTATGGTGTTGGTGGTGAGCTAAACTTGGGCTATTCATTGGGCGGGATTTTTGACACGACAGCTTGGGGCTCTTACACCCCAGCAAGCAGGTATAATGTAGAAGCGGGGAAAGAGGATGCAGTGCTTTGGTCTTACGGTGGTAAATTTGGCTTTAATATATGGAAATCGATGTATCTAACCTTTCAAGGTGGTCAGTATACTTACGAATTAATTTTTAATGAGAGAGACACTGAGTTAGACGGTCGGTGGTCTGGGCCTGGGGGCGGTCTATCATTAGGTGGGATTTTTCCTGGTAAGAGTAAAAATAAAACTGGCGCTTGGAGGCTCGGGGTCGATTATACTCATTGTGTCATGAAAGAAATCGATGCTGGCGACGATCTTGAGAATTCTGAGAGAAAGCTAGATGTATTTGCGGTAAGTTTAACGTATGTTTTAATGAGTAAGTCTAGAGGATCCGGTTTTGGTTTTTTTGATGATTTTTTGAAATCTATTTTTTGAGGAGGAGTACCCTTGGATATTGTTCAGGCTTTTTTAGATATGGCTTTACTTGGGAGCGCATGGGTTTTATGGCTTTTAGTGGTATTAAGTATTTTATCGGTGGCTATTATTATCGAGCGATGGCGTTTCTTCTCTTCAATGAAAATCGATTTTGCTGCTTTTCATGATAAGATTATTAACCTATTAAGCGACGATAAAGTCTCTGAATTAGAGGAACTTTGTCGAGACGACATAAGCCCTGAAGCCCAAGTGATTACCCGCGGCTTGGCTCAAAAGAAAAATGGTACCCGTGCGATGGAAGAAAGTATGAGCGGCTTTCTGGTCGTTGAGAAGCAACACTTGGATAGAGGGTTGGTCATACTTGGGACGTTGGGTAACAACGCCCCTTTTATTGGGCTATTTGGTACTGTGATTGGTGTGATCGAGGCTTTTAACGCACTTGGTAATAATGCAGCAGCTGGATCTGCCGCTGTTATGAGTGGGATATCAGAGGCATTGGTCGCAACTGCGGTAGGCTTGCTGGTTGCAATACCAGCGGTTATTGCTTTTAACGCATACAACCGTTTGGTCAAGAGAAGGTTGGCGAATGCTGAGTCTCTTAAAAAAGTTTTAGTAGCTCATTATAACCAATGAAAGGTGAAGCGTTATGTCGGGTGGTGCATTAGAAGATGAAGATGCAATAACGGGGATTAATGTTACGCCGTTTGTTGACGTAATGTTGGTGTTACTTGTTATCTTTATGGTTACAGCGACTTACATTGTGAATCAGTCTATTCAGGTTAAGCTTCCAAAAGCTGCTACCGGCGAAGATGCGGGATCTACCAATCTAGCGTTTGTTTTAGATAAAGAGTCTAATCTTTATATGGATGGAGTGCCGATATTAATCGACACCCTGGGCGACTTGATTTTGGCTAAGAAAAAAAGTGAGACTAAATCCCTTCAAGCTTTGATTACCGCTGACGAAAAGACGCCTCATGGGGCAGTGGTAAAACTCATTGATGTCGTTAGAAAAAACGGTATAACAGAGTTTGCAATCAATGTTGAAGTTGAGAAATGATGGGAACCTAAGTGTCATCCTCCGGCCTATCTAGCAAGAAAATAGCTTTAGATGATTGTTATCAATTTGTCGAAGAGCAGATTTTTTGTTTGAGGCCGCGAAGCTATTGTGTCGAGTACTCTCACTGGCCGGGACAGGTCGGAATCGAACTAGAGCAGCTTGTCTTTCGAAGAACACCGTTTCTAAACAACAAAGCTGAGCTTTTGCCGCTGCATGGAGAAAGCCCTAGTTTGTCTTCTTTACTGCAAGGTCTAGCAAAAAAAATGGACTGGGCTTGCTCCTATACTGAAGACGAGAGCG
>JANQHA010000624.1 GCA_028282865.1 Oligoflexales bacterium | reverse complement strand
ATTTACAATTCCACCAGTAGCTACAGCTTCGGTGAAAACCTTGAATCCACAGTCTTTGACGGTATCGGAAAGGTCTTTAAGTTTTAATTCAAATCTGGTGTCCGGTTTATCTGACCCATAATCTTCCATGGCTTTCGCGTAAGTCATCTGTGGAAATGGTTGGGATATCTTTCTGCCGCTAAAACTCTCAACTGCCTTAGTTACGACTCGCTCGAAGGTGCTTATGATGTCTTCTTGTTCGACAAATGACATCTCGCAGTCCACCTGAGTGAACTCAGGCTGCCGATCTGTACGTAGATCCTCGTCTCTAAAGCAGCGGACAATTTGGTAGTACTTGTCAAAGCCTGAAACCATTAGAACTTGCTTAAATAGTTGTGGGCTTTGAGGAAGCGCGTAGAAGTTACCTGGATGAATGCGGCTTGGCACTAAAAACTCACGGGCACCTTCTGGTGTGGATTTATAAAGGATCGGAGTTTCAATATCGAGAAATTCTTCCGCTTCTAGTGCCTGGCGGATCGCTGATGCCAGTCGGGTTCTAGCGATGATTTTTTGTTTGAGCTCATCTCTGCGCAGATCGAGGTATCGATATTTTAACTTTAAAGCCTCCGATGCTTCGACCTGGTCGTTAATTTGAAACGGTAGAGCTTTGGATGAATTAAGTATACAGGCCGAATCAACTATAACTTCAATCGCTCCAGTGACGAGTTTTTCGTTGATCATACCTTCGGGGCGAGCACGGACTGTTCCCTTTATTGCCAAGACATACTCTGACCTTAATTTGGTTCCCACCTGGTGAGCCGATTCAGAGTTTGCCGGATCCATAACCACCTGAGTTAGACCATTCTGGTCTCGAAGATCGACAAACACCACGTTGCCGTGGTCACGTCGGGTGTGCACCCAGCCCATGAGGGTCACGGCTTGCCCGATATTCTGCGATCCCAGTTCATCCAATTTGTGTGTTCGTTTCCATCCGTCTAGGCTGTGAGATAGGGGCATAATTTCGTTCCGAGATCTGGTTAAAAAAAAGTCATTTCGATTAACACTCATGAATACCATCGAGCACTCATAAACGCAACGACTCCGACGGTGAGAAGTTAAGTTGGCCACCGGTCCAGTTAAGCTATGAGGTTTCTTGAGATATAAGCTTTTCTAATCGCTTCGGTATCGTTATACTTGGGCTTACTACATTAAACTTCTGAACTGATTCTACTGTGTTGGAGTGAATGGTTGGTGGACTACAATTCTAAGCAAAGTTTCTTTTTGCTACCACACCTTAAAAAGTTCGAACTGGATGATGCAGGGCAATAAAGGAAGTCATCGTATGATTAAGTTGCAAAAAGGGTTAGACCTTCCTATCTCAGGAGAACCGCGGCATGTTATTCATAATGCCCCTGCGGTTAAGTCGGTCGCTGTTTTAGGCGAAGAGTTCGTCGGTATGAAGCCTACCATGTTGGTTAAGGTTGGTGACCACGTTAAGAAGGGACAGGTTCTATTTACCGATAAGAAAAATGAAGGTATTCGTTATACCTCTCCCGCATCGGGGAAAGTTACTGCAATCAATCGTGGCGCTAAGCGCGTCTTTCAATCGGTAGTGATAGCCGTAAGCGGAAATGACAGTGTTTCGTTTAAAAAACACTCTTATTCGGAGTTGGGCTCTTTAAAAGCTGATGACATTGAAAAGATTCTCATAGAATCGGGAATGTGGCAGTCCTTTCGCACCAGGCCGTTTAGTAAAGCGCCGGCGGTCGGATCTAGACCAGCAGCGTTGTTTGTTACTGCTATCGATACCAGTCCGCTAGCGGCAAATGCAGGCTTTGTAATTTCTCAATATGCTGATGCGTTTAAGGCTGGGCTGACGATCGTTAGCAAAATGACCACAGGACCTATGCATGTATGCACGGCACCTGATCCTCAAATTGATTTACCCGATGTAGCGAACTTAAAGGAGACTAAATTCTCTGGGCCTCACCCTGCGGGTTTAGCGGGTACTCATATTCATTTCTTAGAGCCGGCCACTACTGATCGAGTGGTTTGGACCGTGGGCTACGCAGATGTTATCGCAATTGGTCAGCTTTTTTTAACAGGAGAGTTGTTCACTGAACGTTTGATATCGGTGGCCGGACCAATGGTAAAGAGGCCATGCCTATATAAAACACGAATGGGGGCGTCGACAGAGGACCTATTGTCAGGATTATTGGAGTCTGGGGATGTTCGTGTGGTGTCAGGTTCGTTATTTTCTGGACACAAGGCTTCAGGGCCCCATGGATTTTTAGGGCGCTTCCATAACCAAATATGTGTGATTGAAGAAGGCCGAAAACGAGAGCTTCTTGGTTGGAAGATGCCAGGCTTTGATAAGTACTCTGTTAAAAGGTCGTATGCTGGTGGCTGGTTTTCTTGGAAGAAGTTTGACATGACTTCATCGACTGGCGGTAGTGAGCGTGCGATTGTTCCTATTGGTATGTACGAGAAAGTCTTACCACTCGACACTGAGGCAACCTTCTTGGTTCGTTCTCTGCTGACTAGAGATACCGATCTAGGTGTCGCGCTTGGTGTTTTAGACTTAGATGAAGAAGATGTAGGGCTGCTATCCTTTGTTTGCCCAGGAAAAAATGAATTTGGTCCGATGCTGCGAGAAGTGTTGACGAGTATAGAGAGGGATGGATGAAAGACCCATTAAGAAGTTTTTTAGATAGCTTACACCCCCACTTTGTAAAGGGGGGGAAATTTGAGAAACTCTATGCCGCGTATGAAATGGTAGACACCTTTCTTTATACGCCAGGTGAGGTCACTAAAGGTGCAAGCCATGTGCGTGACAGCCTAGACTTGAAGCGGTTGATGATTACGGTCGCCGTTGCGCTAGGCCCGTGTATTT
>JANQHA010000565.1 GCA_028282865.1 Oligoflexales bacterium | reverse complement strand
ATGATGGAGTTAAATTGAGTAAGGAAAAATGAGGTAAGTCATAACTAAGGTATTGGTATATTTCGGCAGCAAGAATCCACCAGCTCTTTTTGTGTAAATACTCCCCAAGAGACTTCAGTTGTTCTTTTGGTAAAACATAGCCTGCAGGGTTATTTGGAGAGTTTAGAATGATAGCCTTGGTCTTACTAGTTACATAAGGCTCAATGTCCTCAGGTGTGAGGCTAAAGGCGGAATCCTCATTCAATTTCATTGGGATTACAATGGGCACAGCTCCTGCGGCTTCGCAGTGTGTCGTGTAACTCACCCAGTAGGGTGCAGGTATGAGGACCTCATCACCTTCGTTTAACAGGGCCAATGAAAGGTGGAATAGGATCTCCTTTGCCCCTATTCCGGCGACTATTTCGTCGACCTCATATTCAAGGCTATTATCACGCTTTAATTTGGCAGAAATGGCACTTTTTAGCTCCACTCCACCGCCAGGAGCGCCGTATTTTGTCTTACCCGACTCCAAAGCTGCAATAGCGACTTGAATGATTGGTTCAGGAGTCGTAAAATCCGGCTCGCCAACGGAAAAATTGATTACTGGAGTGCCGTCGCTAGCCATTGCCTTTGCTCGGCTATTGAGAGCAACGGTCGGTGAAGGCTTTAGAGAAGATATTCTTCTTGAAAATTCCATGGTTATGGCCGTTTCTATTTAGGACTGGTCAGCGTTAGCACCGTAGCATAACCTAAAATTGGCCATCGTTACAATAATAAGGATTCTAATAGATGCGGAATGCAGGGTTTATCACGTTTTTTCTATTTATTTTGGCCTCATTTGGGGTCATTTTATATAAAGCTGTCAAATCACCACAAGTTGCAGAGCTAAAGTTAGCCCAAATATCAAGGCCAGATGTCGATGTGGTGCCAGCTACCGATCTCGAAGCTGAAGTCAAAGAACTTACTGAACCACCCGATAACAGGCCTTTGCTAAAAGTCGCTTTGTCGGTTGCGCCCCCAAGGAAAATTTACGAAAAAGGGCGGTTTATCGGCTTTGACATTGGCATAATGGAGGAATTTGCTGACAAGCTCGGATTCCGGTTAAAGTTTGAAAGGTGCAGGTTAAAAGATTGTTTAACTTGGCTAAGTATTGGTAGGTCTGACATGACAACTGCCATCGAGAAGACCTCGGATAGGCAAAAGTATTTAAGCTTTCTGAATCCCAAGGTTGCTTATAACTCATTTGACAGCGTCTACCTGCGCAAAAATAGCAGGCTTTCCATCTCAAGCTACGTTGATTTAACTAGGCTTAAGATTGGTCGGCTGGAGCATGGCCCTTATATTAGGGGTGCGAAATCAGAAAAAAGCATAAAATTTATTAACTTTAAAACTGATAAAAACTTATTTAGCGCTCTGTTAAAAGGTGACGTCGATGCGGTGATCGGAAGCAATTTTATCACCGAATACAGATTAGGCCAGTTAGGTTTAGCTAACCAGATTGAAAAAGCTAGCTATCAGGTACGTAATACTCTTTGGGTTCATTATTTCGTACTGTCAAATAAATCCCAATTTTATAAAGACCGAAATCGAATGGAGCGAGTGATTGCTGCAATGCAACTGAGCGGTCGTATCGACAGTATTATCGATAAGTTTTATCAAGGTTTCCGCTTGCAGTAGTATGCGATAATTTGATGAGTTGCGGCTTGGTTATTCATGCAGCGCAGCACGTTAGTTAAACCTTTGGTGCTCCAGCTAGTTGCAGGTCTTTACATCAGTAATCACTCTTGGGTGAGTGCCTTTTTCGATTTTCATATCTACAAAACGAAATTTTACTCCATTCATTCTCTCGGCAAAATCGACATGGGCTTGGTATAGACACACCTGCTTTCCGGAAGTGTAGTTTCTAAGGCATAAACTAACCCAATCTGGTTTAACCAGAGATTTGTGCTTAAAGTCGGGCACCATGTACCATTCACATTTCTTCTTGCGGTAGAAGTCGCACGATGTTTGAGTTGTAACTACTAGTAACATTGCAAGAGCTAAGAAATGTTTAGTCGGTTTAGTTGTCATCGTAGCGTACCTTAATTTCTATGCGTCGGTTAACCTTTCGAGACTGAACACTATCGTTTGGCACTAGAGGCTTTGCATCGGCATAGCCAGTAGCAGATATTTTTTCCTTTGGTACTCCAGTGGTATTTACGAAGTATCTTAAGATATGAGTAGCTCTCAGTGCTGAGAGCTCCCAATTAGTCATAGCTCCCCTTAACGGCGTGGAATCGGTATGGCCTTCGATCACTATGTTTCTTCCCATCTCCTTAAGGAGCTTGCCTATTTTGTCTAGTTTACGTAGTTCCTTACGGTTTACTTTATACTCTCCTGGGGCGAAATACTTGGATGCTACTAGCCGGATCAGAAAACCTTTATCGTCTTTGTGTACGGTCATTCCCGGCGTTTCATCTCTCTTCTTGCCGTCACTTTTCTTCTCTGACATCATGTTGATTAATGTTTTTACTTGCTCCATATCCTGGTTGACCATGGGCAAAGCATTTTTATAGCGTCGGTACTTTTTGATAATAGGACTTTTATTGGTTTCGGCACGAAATTGTTTGAAGACCGCCTTGCCTAGTTTTATCGGCCCCTTTTTTTCTTCTACTGGAATGTCATCAGGCACTTCGATGAAAGCTTCGCGAATAGTCGATACAACGCCTACTACAACGTCTGATTTACCTTTAGGCGTAATACCATAAAGTACAACGAACGCTGCAAAAAGCAGTGTCATTAGGTCGGCGTAGCTGAGGAGCCAGCCACCGCCTCCACCTTCCTCTTCTTCTTCTTCCATACCGGAGATTCCTACAATTTTATAGCTCTGAATATCTTTCGGAAAATTTTTCCTAAATTTAAGCGATTTATTTTGCGATGGATCTTCACTTTGGAGGTGTAAGATATCATTGTACCGAGGGTTCCATAGCTTTTTTAAAAATTTACCAAGATTTCGACGGAACTTGGGGTTCGATTTCAGTAAATATTTCGTCTAAACAGCCGAATGAATGAGTAATTGAGGAGGATTTGTTTTGGATTTAGGAACTCTGATTGGGTTTGTCAGCGGGGTCGGGTTAGTACTTCTGGTGATGCTCATGTCCGGAAGTCTGATGATGTACTGGGACTTCCTAAGTCTACTTATTGTTGTTGGTGGTGCAGCTTGTGCTACGACCATGCGATGGACTCCAGCTCATATCATTAACGCGATCAAAGTAGGGATGAAGGCATTATTTAATTCTGTCGACGACCCTGCAACTATCATTGACGAAATTGTTAGCTTAGCCGATACGGCTCGAAAAAATTCAATCTTAGCTTTGGAAAAGGTAGAGGTTCAAAATGATTTTCTCGCGAAAGCAGTTCGGTACATGGTCGATGGCTACGATCAGACAGTAATCAATGAAATTATCGACGTCGAATCGGCCAGTATGCGCCGTAGGCATAAGAATGGTAAAGCTATTTTTGATGATATGGGGGATCTATGCCCCGCATTTGGTATGATCGGAACAGTTATCGGTCTTATTGTAATTATGGCAAACCTCGACGATCCAGATAAGATTGGCCCGGGTCTTGCGGTTGCACTTATTACGACGCTTTACGGGTCACTTATTGCAAACATGGTCTTTATACCGATATCCGGAAAGCTTGGGTTTCGAGCTAGCGAGGAGGCGGTCAACCTTGCGATCATTAAACAAGGTGTCAATGCCATACTAGGTGGCGAGAACCCCAGAACTATTAGGCAGAAGCTAGATTCGTTTATTGGCTCCGGCGGCGAGGATGGTGAAAGCGAGGCAGCGTAGCATCCATGATCTCTATCATCTCACTTCTGGTTGTTTTAATAATCTCTATGGTTTTTACCCGGGTCGGTCAGATGGCCCTGATGCTGACTGGTGTTTCTAAAGATGTGGCGAAGTTTCAAGCCCGATCGGCCTTTACGGGTGTGGGCTACACTACCAAAGAAGCTGAAACTATATTAGAGCATCCGGTGCGTCGGAATATTGTCTTGTACTTGATGACCGCTGGGAATATCGGGATTGTCACCGTTGCTGGTACTTTTATGATGTCAGTGATAAGTACTGGTGGTGCCGACGATTGGAGAAAGCATATTGCGTCTTTGCTAGGTGCGTTATTTGTTTTCTGGCTGTTATCTACTAGCAAATTTATCGAACGCCATATGAATAAATTAATCGCTTTTATGCTGCGTCGCTGGGCGAAGTTAGAGGTTCAAGACTATGTTTCCTTGCTAAACCTATCAAATGGCTATGGTGTCTCTGAGTTTAAAGTTGGTCCTAACGATCGATTTTGTAATAAGTCTTTGTCTCAGCTTCTATTATCTAGCGAAGGTATCTTGGTATTAGCGATCAGACGATCTGAAGGGGGGTTTGTCGGAGCTCCCGATGGTGAAAGCTTTATCAATGAAGACGATATTATTGTCGTGTATGGTCCGATTGCCCATCTGAAGAACTTTGATCCAAGTGCTAAAGAAGAAAAAAGTGCTCTGAAAGTTATTCAAAATACCCCAGATGATCATATTGAGTTTGATGATGAGGGCTACCCTTCTTCGATGACGAAGTTGTGACGATTCTCGTCATCCCCAGAGCGAAGGTCGTCGGGGATCTGTAGCGATTCTCGTCATCCCCAGACCGAAGGTCGTCGGGGATCTGTAGCGATTTTGATAGATCTAAATCAATAGATTATTCCAACTAGGATTTTGTGCCTCAATCAATTTGATTTTAGCTTTACGTGATTTCTTTTTGATCATTTTTTCCCGATAAATTGCATCTTGAATAGAGTTATGAAACTCATAGTAAACCAAGATGTCGGTATTATATCGCTGTGTGAAGCCAGGGATAATTTTATTCTTGTGCTCCCACATTCGCTTTGAAAGATTGCTGGTAACTCCACAGTATAAAACTGATTTGTTTTTGTTTGTCAAAAGATATGTATATCCACTTTTTATCATGTTTAGGTAGTACAAGATTTAGCATAACTAGTCTATGGAACATCATCGTTTTCCGGAATAGATCCCCGACGACCTTCGGTCTGGGGATGACGCGACCTTCGGTTTGTGGTTGGTCTGGGGATGGCGCGACCTTTGTTCTAAGGGGACAAGGTAAGGCAGTATTTCAAACCTTAGTCTACCAGATACCTCAGCGTTTCATCATCTACCCTAGTGGGCTGCTGGGTCTCATCTATAAAAACGGTTGTTACCTTTGCGGAGCAACAGTCCTTTCCATTCAAGTAAGCTTTATGGTCGAATAGCATTATCGGTGATTTGCTGATAGATACTTTGGTGGTGATATCGAGTTGATCGCCATGTTTTGCAGGTAGGTGGTATTTGATCTCTAGCTTTGCCACTACAATGTGTAGGCCATGGTTTTTGAACAGATCCCTCAGCTTTTCTATACCAAGTAGGTCTTCTCGCGCACGCTCGAAAAACTTTAGGTAATTGGCATGGTAGACAAATCCTGAGAAGTCTGTGTCTTCATAGTAGATGCTAACCTGGGATTTACCCTCTAAGTTAACCGGATCATCCAAAGTACTCACCGTACAGTAAGGATAATCTATCTTTTGCATCTGCAGGAATAGCCTTTGGGTCGGTCATCACGGCGTGTTTGGCTGCGTAAAGACAAGGGTCGCTTGATTTTTTCGGAAAATTTAATGCTAAGTTTTTAACAATCGAACTGGCGAGCGAGGAGTTAGCTTTTAACACTGCTACGACCGCTTCTACGGAAACGTCTTCACTGTCTTCTTTCCAACAGTCATAGTCTGTTGCCATTGCTAAAATACCGTAGGCCATCTCGGCTTCTCGGGCCAACTTTGCTTCGGGAAGAGCTGTCATTCCGATGCAAGAGGGTTTGAGTGTACTTCGGTAGAAGTTTGATTCCGCACGGGTTGAAAATTGTGGTCCTTCCATAACCACTAGTGCTCCGCCTTCGTGAACTCGATCGGTCTCTTTCTTTGCTGAGGCTATGATGAGCTGCCTCATTTCTTCTGATAGTGGGTCCGCAAATTCAATATGACCAACGACTCCATCTCCAAAAAAGGTTGAAGGTCGGATTCCTTTGGTCCGGTCAAATAGCTGATCTGGGACAATCATATCGCCTGGCTTGATGCTCTCTCTCATGATACCTACTGCGCTTACAGATAATATATGGGTAACACCGTATTGCTTGAGCGCATGTATATTTG
>JANQHA010000388.1 GCA_028282865.1 Oligoflexales bacterium | reverse complement strand
TTAGCTAGAAAGTTCGGCCACAAAACCTTAGAACTCGCAAAAAAAGATGAGTCTCAAAGGTTTAGAAGCAGGTATGATAACTTGCGCGCTGAGTTGATTTGGGAAGAAGGAAACATCCTTCAGAGCCAGTCGTTTCTACACGAAAAAACGCTTAACCTCTTTGACAAAGGGGTTAATACTCTCGAAGAGCTATCGTCTCTGGGTAGATATTACCTTCAATGTGCGATGCTGAGAGACGACACCGTATCTTTTAAGCCTAAAATTTCCGATCAACTAAAGAAAAATAACGGGGACTGGATAGAGTTTCTTTACGCCCAGGCACAACTCCAGCTCAGCCAAAGAACCTATAAAAACGCCAAGCAAACTTTCGAAAATTGTCTGCAAAACTCACAACAGTATTCCGACAAATACCACTATGGTTTAAGCCTCCTAGGTTTAATTCAAACAAGCCTCGCAACAAATCAAATTGACTCCAAGTTACATGAGTGGATCGACGAATTTGAAATCGCGATGGCAAAATTGGTAGAAACCCCAATTAAAGTCCATATCCACATGATACGCGCAAGCCTAGCGTATAGGTCTGGGGACTTCGAGCTCTGTAAGCGGCATCTAAAAACTGCCGCATCGCAGTCACGGGTTACATTTACAGATAAATTTATTCTTCAGGCATGGGTAAAAACCATCGAAGGTCATTCTTGTCGCATTCATTTAGATTGGCAAAAAGCTATGGTAAGCCACTTAACAAAAATATACTTCAATCCTAGTTTGACTCCACTTGGAAATAGAGTTTTTTCTGTTAGCAATCAATACGAAGTCTGTCTTAAAAAACAGCCCGCACTTTCTGACTTTTTAGAATTTTTGCTTCAGAAAAATAAACATTCTGCTAGCCCTTCAGATATACAAAAATATGTATGGCAGCAAAGTTTAAACCAACAAGGATGGCAGCAAAAAATTAGAAATACCATTACGAGAATGCGCAGCTACTTTCCGCAAACCATAGCTCCGATCATTCTTCATAATGAGCAGATAGAGATGTTCAGCAATGCAATAGACATTCATCCTATTTCAAGAAAGGACCTATCAACAAAAGATGAGGTACTTAGACTTTTAAAAGAAGGCCCGATGTCGACGGTTCACTTATCCAATAGAATCAATGTTTCGCAAGCTACTACCAAGAGGTTGTTAAAAAAACTGGTTGAAGCAGATGAAATTACAGTTATGAAGTTAGGCAGGAAGGTGCTTTATCAGAGCATTGACGAAAGCCAAGCCTCAAAAACATCCCGATTCAACTCCATTTAAGCCAGCCACACCCGCAGGGGTTCCGGTACCAGGAGTACCACCTGCGACATCACAAATATTTGAGCCTGGAGTGGCCAGTGGGATCACAATTGATCCGCCGTCACCACCATCACCACCAGAAACTCCGCCCCCTGCAGCGCCGGGTCCACCGTGTGCTTGAATGCTAGTAGCAGTCCCGAGAGTCCAAGAACCGACCTCGATATCGATATCACCACCCATACCACCGTCTTCCCCAACTGATCCATTACCACCGTCACCACCGTTAGACTTTATGATTGCAGAGTTACCGAAATTAAATGATCCGGTCGATATTAGTATTTGGCCACCCGAGCCGCCTGCTGTAGAAGAAGAGTTGCCGCCACTCGCATCGATAACTATACCTGCACCGATAGCTAAATTACTATCAGCAAAAAGCTCAATCTTGCCCCCCGGTGTACCAGCACCCGGGGTCCCGTATGTCATGATACCGCCGTCTAAAGTTATGTTATTAGCGAATATCATAACGATATTACCAGAGTTTGATAAGTAATTCCCGCCAGTGATATGGACATCACCGGTCATATCTATCACTAAATTACCAGTCCAGAAAAGTTGGCCATTTATATTCAGGTTTCCAGTGCCAGAAACAATACTATCTGACAGACCCACAGTTAAACTACAACTCGTATCAACATCGCCACCAGTACAGGTAACACCAGCAGCACTAGAGGTCATCTGTTGAAAAGTTACCCCAGGTGAGAAATTATTCGCCGCATCGAACGTGCAGATTCTAAAAAAGTAATTTGTCGCTGGAGTAAGGCCACGCACTAAAGCATCGATCTTATTCGCGCTTTCATCTACGAAGTTTGTCGCACTACCACAACTAGCTGGGTAGGTCGAATTCGAATACGCAACCCGGTAACCAACCACCGAACCACTACCTGCTGCGACCCAAGTTGCTAAAATAGAAACCCTTGAATACGTGGTAAAGTTGACACCGGTAGGATCGGGTAGATTAACACTAGTATTATTAGTATTAGACCCAGGTCCGGCTGGTACTGCAAAGCCCTCTGACCACGGCGATAAGGCGTGACGTCCATCGCGTGAAGTACACTCAAAGCGTATATATATGGTACGCGCAACCGAATTTTGGTCCATCTTGTAATGGTAATCATCGATACCAGCAGCGGGTTCGTATTCATCCATAGTGTCGACAGTGGTCGGTGCGGCTGCTTTATCTTCGTGAATGAATGCGGAACACATCACATCGCCAGAAAAACCGGCCACAGACACATCAACTCGAAGTTCGTGGTTAGCCGCAT
>JANQHA010000299.1 GCA_028282865.1 Oligoflexales bacterium | reverse complement strand
TTCCGATCAGTCTATTTTGGCAATTAGAGAGTTTTTTCGAAGCGGCACGCAGACTAAGCTGCTGATGACGAAAGTTGCCAACCAGCCTAGTGAAATTTGGCCGATCGCCTTGATGAGTAGCTGGCATTTAGGGCACAGGTGTCACATCATACGATTCGATAAATGTCATGTTGGTCAGATTTTGCCAGATGACGAATTTATGGTAGCTCGAAGTGATGGAAGCAAACCGATTTTTTTTGTTGAACATATCCAAAAGTTATTTGACCCGCTAAACGCTGACAAACTAGAACAGATCGTATCCTACGCTTATAATGCTGATTGTTTTTTGGTATTAGATTTTATTTATCAGGGAACGTCTAAACCCTCTCAAGAAGAAGCTGAACGGCCTCGAGGGTTTTCGACCCGTGGCAGTATGCGCCGTTATGCTGAGCGTCTCCGGTCCAAACACCCGATAGCTTATTTACGAGATGATTGCGTCTCGAGGATGGAAATGATGGTCGGCTCGCCGATTAGATGTTAGACTTGCCGTCGTTTAAAGGTGTACACCAGGAGATCTTCGAATGAAACCAAAGTCCTCACATTGGGCTGATCAGACAGCGACCCGGTTGATTGCTCAGCTTGGAGATAAAGCTACTTACGTTCTAGCGAGCGGTATCACCCCAAGTGGTACTGTTCATATTGGTAATTTTAGGGAAGTTATAACGGTGGACTTGGTCGCTCGGGGCTTACGTAGTTTAGGTAAAGAGGTCCGGTTTGTTTACAGTTGGGATGACTTCGATACCTTTAGGAAAGTGCCAGTAAACCTTCCCAACCAAGATATGCTTAAGGAACATTTGAGAAAGCCTATTAACCGGGTACCGGATCCATATGGAAAGGAGTCTAGTTATGCTCGATCGAACGAAGTGCGGTTTGAAAAAGAGCTGGCGAAGGTGGGCATTGCACCTGAGTTTATTTATCAAGCGGAAATGTATGAGAACGGTACTTATGCCGAGCAGATGCGGCTATGTCTAGAGAAAACTGCGCAAATCAAGGCTATTCTAGATAAGCATAGAAGCTCCCCATTGCCCGATGATTGGTTACCAACAGCGGCGTATTGTGAAAGCTGTGAAAGCGACGATCTGATATACCAAAGGTATGATGGTGATTGGAGTTATAGCTATAAATGTAGGTCTTGTGGTAACGAAGCTTCGATGGATATTCGAAAAACTAAGAATTTAAAATTAAACTGGCGCACCGACTGGCCTATGAGGTGGAGTTTCGAGAAGGTCGATTTTGAACCTGGTGGTAAAGACCACTCAAGCCAGGGTGGATCTTACGATACCGGCAAAGAGATTGTGAAAATGATATGGGGTCGTGAAGCTCCTATTTACCTACAATATGACTTTGTGTCGATTAAAGGGCTGGGAGGAAAAATGTCCTCCTCAAAAGGAGTTCTGATAACTCTAAATGAGGCCTTAGAAGTGTATTCACCGCAGATGATTCGATGGATTTTTGCTTCGCAGCGCTCAAATCATGATTTCTCTATCGCTTTTGATGAGGATGTCATCCGCACTTATGATGAGTTTGACCGATCTGAGCAGCAGGCTTTCTCGGAGCCTCCGGCAAAAGCCGGGAAATGGCAAGCTAATCGAAGAATCTATGAGCTCTCATGTGTCAAGCAAGTTGATGAGTTGGTAGGCCCAGCACCAAAGCGACCGCCATTTCGCGAGTTATGTAATCGTCTTCAGGTGTGTGATGGTGATATGGAACGGTGCTATGAGCGTTTTTACTCCGAGGGCCATGATAGCTTCTGTGATCGAGACGCATATAACGAGCGTGCCTCACTGGCGTGGAAGTGGCTCGATAGTCATGCTCCAGATGAATTTAGGTATAAGCTTAATACCTCTCGCGTAGAGCTAAAAGTCGATGACAAAGTTTTGGCTGCGCTCGATGCGCTCAAAGCATTAGTCTCTGGTGTCGACTTGGACGAAATCGATACTAAGGAGTTGAATCAAAAGATTTATGATGATGTTATTAGGGCAAGCGAAGTAGATGCTAAGGACTTTTTCCAGGCAGTTTATACGCGGTTGATCAGCAGAGACCGTGGGCCACGCCTTCCGGGGCTACTCAAGGAGGTCGGGTTAGAAAGGTTGGGAAAACTCTTATAGATGTATAAAAAAGTTGGAATTGGTTTTGTCGGGTTATGTTTGTTGACAGGTTTGAGTCAATGTACCGCTATTCGAGAGTTTTTAGGATTTGGCTACAAACCGCCACAGGTGGAACTTGCTGCAATCGATGTTGCAAATATCTCATTTACTTCATTGGGATTAGTCGTAACGCTCAAGGTAACAAACCCCAATGATTATGATCTTACGTTAAAAAAGTTGGACTACAAGCTAAGCTCTGCTGGCGTGCAGGTTGCATCTGGATCGTTTAACGAGACCTTTACTGCCCCTAAGTTAGGTGCTGGAAAAGCTAAACTTCCGGTAACCGTAGAAGTCCAGAGTGCAGTGACGCTGGTAAAGGATTTTCTGGAATCTTCTGAAAGCGAAACGAAAGTTCTTTTAAAAGCTGACGCTGTCTTTGATTCTCCCATCGGTGAAATAGAAAAAAGTTTTGAAGTCGAAAAAATGTTGAAAGACCTTTGAGTTTTTTGACCTAACCAATATTTTATCTCTTGGTATTAGATAATATGTCGTACCTTGCTAAAAGCTGCTATGATACCTTAGAGCTGTTGTATTTTTTTGAAATATTAGGGAGTTGTTGATTTGAGTGCTGGTGCGGAAGAAGTAAACAAAGTGCGCCTTCGCTTTAACCTATCACTCACTATTATTAGCGAAATTCTTAATAAAATTGTTCCTTTCTTTATTATGTATATCGGACAGCGAGCCTTAGGAGTAGAAGGCTTTGGTATAGCTAATTTTTCTATTTATCTTATTGATGCAGCGCTTCCTTTCATCGTGTTTGGGTATTCGACCCTAGGTTTACTAAGGATTGGCAAACTATCAGACAAGAGGGAAGTAGGTAGGATTGTCGGCCAGGTCAGCTTTCTTCGCATCATTCATGCTGCAGCCATATTGATAGTTTTGAATATTATTATTTCTGTATACCCCGGTTACTCCGAGTATCGAATGCTAGTTAATGTATTGGCATTTACTTTATTTACTGCAGCAATAGAGACGGTGTATGTGCTGTCAGGGACCCAGAGACTAGATGTATATATTATTATCTCAATTGTTTTTAAGGTTATAAGTTTGGCGTCGATAGTGGCGTTTGTGCATGATCAAGATGATCTTTTACTTTACGTGCTATTTTCCTACGGTTTTAATGGGCTAATTGGCTTAGCTACTTTTATTTATGTTCGCAAGCAGTACGATATTCGACTTCCTAGTTGGTCGGATATGCAATCGCTTTTTGTAAAGGCCCTACCTTTTGGCGTTTGCTCTATTTTGTTGATGTTTTCCGATCGTATGGAGCTGTTTGTCATCGAAAGTATGTCAGATCACAGCTCATTGGGGTTTTACACGGGTGCGT
>JANQHA010000296.1 GCA_028282865.1 Oligoflexales bacterium | reverse complement strand
CGCCATCAAACCACGCATACCGGCAAGCTGGCGGATCTGCTGAGCTGAACCCCGCGCGCCGGAGTCTGCCATCATAAAGATAGAGTTTTTACTATCGACTTCGTGCTCAACCCCTTTGTGGTCTGTCGCCTTAGTACGAGCGATATTATTGAACATCTCTTCTGCAATGTTTTCGGTGACCTTAGCCCAAATATCGATAACTTTGTTGTAGCGCTCACCTTCCGTAAGAAGACCCTCAGAGTACTGCTCTTTGATCTTCTTTACCTCGTCGTAGGCGCGATCCAAGAATTCCTTTTTACTATCGGGAATAACCATATCTTTAATAGATATCGATAAGCCAGCTCTAGTAGAATAACGATAACCTACCGACCGAAGAGCATCCGCTAGCAAAACTGTAGCTTTAGGACCAGCCAATCTATGAGCTTCAGTAACCAGTTTACCAAGCTGTTTTTTTCCCATTGTTTGGTTAATTAGCTTGAAAGGTACGTTCCCTGGAAGACTCTCAGATAGCAGCACCCGGCCAACGGTTGTATCCGTTCGAACACCCTCCATACGGATGGAAATTGGTGCTTGCAAAGAGACTTCAGAGTGATCGTATGCTGCCCGAACCTCTTCAACACTCGAAAACGCTTTTCCAGCTCCCTTAGCTTCGACATCTTCACGGGTCAGATAATAGATACCCAAAACAATATCTTGAGTTGGAATAATAACTGGCTGACCTGATGCAGGGCTAAGGATGTTGTTGGTAGACATCATCAAAACCCTAGCTTCCATCTGTGCTTCTACAGACAGAGGCACATGGACCGCCATTTGGTCGCCGTCAAAATCTGCGTTAAACGCATGGCAAACCAACGGGTGAAGCTGGATAGCCTTTCCTTCGATCAATACTGGTTCAAAGGCCTGAATTCCAAGCCTATGAAGTGTGGGAGCACGGTTCAATAAAACCGGGTGTTCCTTGGTTACCTCTTCCAAGATATCCCATACCTCTGGACGCTCCTTTTCAACTAATTTCTTAGCACTTTTAATCGTAGAAACGATGCCGTGCTCTTCGAGCTTGTTATAAATAAAAGGCTTAAACAACTCGATAGCCATTTTCTTTGGCAACCCGCACTGGTGGAGTTTCAAGCTTGGCCCAACAACAATCACCGAACGCCCTGAGTAATCGACCCTTTTTCCAAGAAGGTTTTGTCGAAACCGGCCTTGCTTACCTTTAAGCATATCAGAAAGCGATCTCAACGGACGCTTGTTAGGTCCAGTAAAGACCTTACCTCGCCGACCGTTATCAAAAAGAGCATCTACCGACTCTTGGAGCATCCGTTTTTCGTTACGAATAATAATATCTGGGGCATTTAGCTCTATAAGGCGGAGCAAACGATTGTTCCTATTAATCACCCTACGGTAAAGATCGTTAAGATCTGAGGTAGCAAACCTACCGCCGTCGAGAGGGACTAAAGGTCGTAAATCTGGTGGTAGCACTGGAATTACGTTTAGCATCATCCATTCAGGCTTGGCATCGCTATGGTTAAAGGCATCAATAACTTTAAGCCGTTTTTGCAGCTTCTTCCTAGCAGCTTCTGAGGTTGCATTAAGAAGCTGCTCTCTCAGATCGTCGGCTAGATCTTCGACCCTCAAACCTTTTAGGAGCTCTAAAACTGCCTCGGCACCACCACCGACACGAAATGCATTATTTCCATGTTCCTGCACAAGATTTTCATAATCTTCTTCTGAAAGAACCTTACCAACCTTTAGACCGGTAACAGTTTCATCACCTGCTTCCAAAACCACATAAGCTTCGCTGTATAGGATTCGCTCTACATCTTTCAAAGCGATATCCAAAATTGAACCTATCCGAGACGGCAAAGACTTTAGAAACCAAATGTGAGCTACCGGAGTAGCAAGGTTGATATGGCCCAAACGCTCACGCCTAACTTTTGAGTGGATGACCTCGACACCACATTTATCGCAGACGATACCACGGTGCTTCATTCTTTTATATTTACCGCAAATACACTCAAAGTCTCGTACGGGGCCAAAAATCTTTGCACAAAACAAACCATCTCTTTCAGGTTTGAACGTTCGGTAGTTAATAGTCTCTGGTTTCTTGACCTCACCAAACGACCAACTTCTGATCTTCTCTGGGGATGCCAGTGAGATTTTAATTGCATTAAAATCCAACGGATCAGCTGGTTTATCAAAGAAATTCATTAAATCTTTCAAGTTAGCACCTCGCTAAAAAAATCCCATCAA
>JANQHA010000239.1 GCA_028282865.1 Oligoflexales bacterium | reverse complement strand
TAGCCACCAAAGGCAACGAGTTTGGTGGCTAGGAGTTCACCGTCTTTATCATCTAGCTCAGTGGGAAACGGGCCCTCACCAACGCGAGTAAGATAAGCCTTTGCTACTCCATAGATATTGCCAATACTCCTGGGTGAGAAACCTAAGCTTGAGAGGGCACCGCCGGCTGCAGTGGAACTCGAAGTGACAAAAGGATAGGTTCCGTGATCGATATCAAGGAGTGCACCCTGAGCACCTTCTAATAGTACCTTCTTGTTGGCTTGGATTGCTTGCCGCAGCTTAGTGTCGGCGTTTGTCACAAACGGCGCTACATAGTCTGCTGCAGCCTCAAATTGATCCCATAAACTTTTATTCTGATCATAGAACGATTTAAACTCTTGCGATTCCTCTATATGCTGGGATATCCATTTCTTCCGAGATTGTGGGTCGATATAGCTCCCTAATCTTAATCCCGAACGCTGTGCTTTTTGTGAGTATGTAGGCCCTATACCTCGCTTAGTGGTACCGATGGGGTTAGTTGCGTTGCTTTCTCTAACTTCATCGAGTTGAACGGACCAAGGGGTTATTACATGAGCCCGAGCTGACAGCATAAGATTATTTGGAGAGACTGGACAAAACCTTTCCACCTCTTTAATTTCAGAGACTATTTGTTCTGGGTTGACGACAACCCCTGCTGTCAATGCGCAGATCTGACCATCATGAAAAATTCCACTAGGTATCTGGTGTAGTACTACTTTCTCACCGTCAATGTAGAGCGTATGGCCGGCATTGTTTCCCCCTTGGAAGCGAGCGACGTAGTCAACGTCTTTGGCGAGAATATCTATCCATTTCCCCTTTCCTTCGTCTCCCCATTGGGCACCGATTACGATTGAAACATTGCTCATAGTGGATTCCTGTCAGGTGAAGTGTGTATTTCCAAGTAAATGACTGATATACGGGATAGTTTTAGCTGATAGTCGCTCACCTGTCCACTGGAACTAACAGATTCTCCGTGATATAACCCGGTTGATTGTAGAGATTGGAGATTTCTTTTGGTGGATAAAAATTCAAGTTTATCAAGTATTTCGCCGCTTGACGGACGTTATGGCGGAAAACTAGGTGATTTTAATGAATTGGTCAGTGAGGCGGCACTGATCCGCTATCGGGTGAGAGTTGAGTCTGCTTGGCTATTACACCTTGCGGAGCAAAAAGATATTGGTGCTGATGTCGGCCTAGATACTGACTGCAGGAAGTTGCTTCAGTCGATTTTTTCTGATACGGCACAAATTGAGCCATCTGAGGTAAAGGCTCTTGAAAAGAAAACTAACCACGACGTCAAAGCAGTAGAGTACTACCTAAGGTCGACACTGGCAGAAGCGGGGGCAACCGATCAAACCCAGGCCTTCGTTCATTTTGCTTGTACTTCAGAGGACATTAATAATCTGTCTTACGGGATGATGCTCGATGATGTTCGCCGGCTGCACCTGCAACCGGTCATGACCTCAGTGCTTGAAGCTCTCTGTGACATTGCCAAAAGAAATGCCGGCCTGTCGATGTTGTCTCGAACTCATGGGCAGAGTGCGAGTCCTACGACATTAGGTAAGGAGTTCTCAGTTTTTGCCTGGCGACTTCACCGTCAGCTTCAACAGTTAACCAAAGTACAGATTGAGGCAAAGATGAGTGGGGCGGTTGGTCACTACAATGCACATATGGTTGCTTACCCTCACATTGATTGGATAGCGGTGAGCAAGGAATTTATCGAGGGACATATTGGTTTAAAACAAAACCAGGTTACGACCCAGATTGAAAGTCATGACTCCACCATAGAGTATTTGGATACGATCAGAAGGTTCAACAGTATCTTATTAGGCTTTTGTAGGGATGTTTGGAGTTATATTTCTATCGGATATTTTTCTCAGAAAACTAAAGATGGTGAAGTCGGCTCTAGTACGATGCCTCATAAGGTCAATCCTATTGACTTTGAAAATGCTGAAGGGCAGCTAGGTATTGCAAATGGTTTATTGAATCATTTTGCTGAAAAACTTTTGATTTCGAGGTGGCAGCGTGATCTCAGTGATTCGACCGTACTGCGTAATGTCGGGGTCGCGCTTGGGCATAGTTTATTAGCTTATCACAGCGTTTTAAAAGGTTTAGATAAGTTAGTCGTCAATAAGAGCCGTCTGACTACAGATCTAGACGACTCTTGGGAAGTTTTAACCGAAGCTGTGCAAACGGTGATGCGACGTCGTGGAATTGCGGATGCTTATGAACGACTAAAAGACTTTAGCCGTGGTCAGCCGGTAGATGAAGCTATGTTGGGTAGGTTGATCGAGGCCACCGATGAACTTTCAGAAAGAGACAAGAAATTACTAAAGTTATTAACTCCAGAAAGCTATACTGGGCTTGCTGAACAAATGACAAATAGAACCTTGGACAAGATTGCTAAAGAATTGGGGGAGATGCAATAATGAAGCTCAGTGAGTTAGCTGGCATTATAGGTGCTAAATTGGTTATGCCAGACGGGTACTCCCAAGGCGATGATAATGTGGTGACTGCCGTGGCTCCTATTGAGGTAGCAAAAGATGGTGAGGTCACTTTTGTTTCTAACCCTGAATATACTAAATATTTATCTCGAACTAACGCGACCGCAGTTATCGTAAAAGAGCCGCATGAAAGCTGCAAAACACCGATGTTGATTCACGATAACCCTTACTTCGCCTTCGCTAAGACCGCCCACCTTTTTTACCGCCCTCATCGTGGCCCTAGAGGTGTTTCTGATCAGGCGTTTATAGCTTCCGATGCTACGATAGGTGACGACGTTACTGTATACCCGCATGTTTTTATTGGTAGCCGCGCGAAGATTGGTAATCAGGTGGTATTGATGCCAGGCGTTAGTATCGGGGACGATGTTGAGATTGGTGATAATACGATTATTTACTCTAACGTGGTCGTGTATTATGAGTGCAAGATTGGTAGCCATTGCATCATCCACGCGGGGTCAATTATTGGCGCAGATGGTTTCGGTTATGCTGTCGGCGAAGGTGAGATTGTTAAGATTCCGCAGGTAGGCAATGTGGTTCTTGGTGATCATGTGGAGCTCGGAGCTATGTGTAGTATCGACCGTGCTGCAATGGGTAGCACTTTGATCAAAAGTGGCTCGAAGTTAGATAATAAAGTCCAAGTGGGACACAATGTTGAAGTCGGTGAGAACTGTATGCTGTCTGCATTTGTCGGCCTGGCTGGTTCTTGTAAACTTGGTAACTGGGTTATCATGGGTGGGCACTCTGGGGTAAATGGCCATATTGATGTCTGCGATGGTGCTAAGATCGGTGCTATGACTGGAGTGGTCAAGGGGATTGAAGAGCCAGGGGAGTATATCGGTTTTCCTGCGGTCAAAGCGCGAGACTGGCGTCGGCAACAGGTTCATTTTAAAAAGTTATCTACGCATGAGGACCGTATCAAAGCGTTAGAAGATCAATAAAAAGCAACCTATAGATATAAAAAAACCCTAGTGAAGTAATCACTAGGGTCTTTAAAGTTTATCGCAATATTACTTAAGGCATTGGGAATGGAAACGGGAAGTCTCCTCCACCACCACCTTGACACCAAGGCATATCTGGTTGGAATAAGCACATCATCATACAGAGCATCGGGTTTCCAAGCGGGCATTCTTGTGCGGGGGCCTGTGGCTCCGCAACGTGAATTTTTAGCGACTGAGCTGTTTGGTTGTTTGCATCGGTAATGCTAATAGTAGCTACACCAAGCTTTTTAGCAGCAAGTTTTCCTTCTGCTACGCTAACAACCTCTGGGTCAGAAGAAGTGAACTTGAAAGGAGCTGTACCGTTCCATACCGAGAAGTTCGCCGACTCTTCCGGTGCAAGTGTCATTGCAGCGGGTACCATAGTCATTTTCTTCTCAACTACGTGACTGATTGCAGCTGGCGCATCAATACGGCAATCACAAGCTGTTTCGATCTTTACTTTAGCACCGGATGATTGTAAAACCGCGCGCATGGTCGCCCCGTCAAGTTTTTCTTCGTGTGCTGACTGAACCAGTGCTGCAAGGCCAGCTACCATCGGAGTAGCCATGGAAGTTCCTGAAAGCTCACCGTACTTATTACCAGGAAGGGTACTTAATATTTTATGTCCTGGTGACGAGATGTGAACCTTAGATTTACCAAAGTTTGACCAAGAAGGTTTGGTATCGTCGCTTTGAGATGCAGCGACCACAATCATGTTGTCAGTGCTAGTGTTTGCTGGAAAAACTGGTCGGATATCATTATTTTTGCCATCGTTAGCAGCTGCAGCAATAAACATAACGCCCTTGGCTTGTGCGCGTTGGATTGCCTCGACGATAGGCTTAGCTCCGGACTCTGGTACTGCTGCACCCCAGCTAGCACTGATGATATGAGCACCATTGTTAGTAGCGTAGTCGATCGCTTTGGCACCTGCATATAGGTCGCCTGATCCGTCCGCGCCGAGGAATCTAATCGGCATGATGGATACAGATTGCGACATCCCTGCAATACCTTTAGCGTTGTTACCGACAGCACCGACGATACCTGCACAGTGAGTTCCGTGCCCAGGGTTTTTATCGCTAGTTTCATCATGAGGATCTGCGTCGTTTCCTTTGAAATCCCATCCATGGAGGTCATCGACAAAGCCGTTTCCGTCATCGTCAATTCCATTGCCAGCTATTTCTTTAGAGTTGACCCATATATTGTCTTTCAAATCTTCATGCTTTGCATCGACACCAGTATCGATAACAGCTACGACTACATCTTTTGACCCGGTGGTAGTATCCCAAGCTAGCTTGGATTTTACCACTTTATGCGACCACTGCTTGGCATAATCGGGATCATTTGGTTCACCCACCATGTGAAACTTAGTGTTAGGAACTAGATATTCGACATTGGGATCGTTCATAAGTTCGACTAACCTAGCAGCAAACGAACGTAAATCGTTGCCTTCTGCTAGATCAATTTTGAGTAATTGACCTTGCTCGTGTGTATCTAGAATGGATAGACCTTGAGTTGATTTCAACTGTAAAGCGTTTAAGCTAAATTGTTGAGAGTTTTGCTTAAGTTTGACAACATACTCTGTCGCAAAACTTACGGCGCTGGTTAACGATAGTGCTGTTGTGATGGCAGCTGCACGTAGATATACGGCACCCCTGTTTCTTAGAACCATTCCCTGTCCCTCCAAAAGTTGCAGAAAGCTAACTGGTGTTCTTCCCTGAACATATATATTTAGCTAATTTGATAAACTTTGATAATTCTATCGAAGGTTAGGAAAAAGGTAAAGTTTTTGAGCAGATTTTCTAACGTGCCAATCCCGAAGTTAGAGTGCCTCTATGATGAACGCAAGGCAGGACAGCGGTTTTAGGCAATAGGATCGCTCCGGGAGATAATACTGAATTACATCCGGTCTGGGCATTGTCTCCGATCAAAGCACCGAATTTTCGCAGTCCACTTCCGGTTCTTTTTCCAGACTTTGGACATTTATAAAAAACCTCATCATTTGCTAATTTAAGATTAGCCAGTTTTGTCCCCGCACCTAGATTGACGTTTTGTCCGAGTATCGAGTCTCCTACGTATGCAAAGTGACCAGCTTTAGCACCGTCCATAAACACCGAGCCCTTTGCCTCCGTTGCGTGACCAATCACACATTGGCTACCGGCAAATACGTTGCCCCGAATATAGGCTCCATGCCTTACCTCGGTCCCGTCTCCAATAAAAGTAGGGCCGACAATCATCGCCGTTGGCTCAATACGAACATTTTTGCCAATGTATACAGGGCCTGATACATGTGCCGTGGCCGGAACCTCACTATGAACAACAGGATCATCGCTGACACCGTGTTGCTTGAGCAGTTTATCCAGCCATTTGCTGAGTCCGGAGCCTAAATAGCAAAAAGGTGAGCTGTCGGTAAATTGGTTATTTAACAATAAAGAATCTATATCGAATAAATCTCGCATGGTTATCAAGGTTTGGTCCGTCCCGTTATCTTTAGTGATAGGTTAAATTTGCCTAAAGCTTCCTGCAATTACTGCCGAGCTACTAGGTAACAACAATATTATTGCAGAATCAAGTGTGATCTTAGAAAGAGGCCTAGTTTATGTTTGATGCTAATAAGTTTAAAAAGCAGGTAAAAGAATGGATTCGCATGAATCCGGAGGGCGGTCTAAGCGATATGCTTGATTTTTGCGAAGATCAAATCCCACCTGGACAGTATGCTTCTTACCAGTGGTTGATTGAACAAACTAGCGACTGGTACAAACACATCTTAGCTCAGCGCGAGTTGAGCACAAAATTCGATCAAGAAAGAGAAGACGATCAACTCATTGCTTAGCTTGCATGGTTTTAACTTCTTGGAACTCTTCTGCTGATACTTCATCAAGGGTTTCGAGGTCTTCGAACCCTAAGTCTTTGTACCAATTTACCCGGTTCATTTCAGGCAGCGGCGAAATAATCACTTCGCCGTCGTCTTTTTCATATACTTCAAATGCTTCTTGGATAATCCCCGATTTTGCTATTGAGTAGTAATGATAGCCATCACCGTTCTCCAGTCGGCCGTCACGAGAGTCGCCAGTCCAGTATTCTTTACCGTAAAATAAAACATCTTCTACCAAAGAACGGTCCTCAAATACTAACGTAAAACATGACCAAATCGGTACCATCTAACGGTCGGCCAACTGTCACCAGAGGGCGTAAACATAGACCATATAACAAACAAAGCTTTGCCGCGGATATAGCTTAAGGGGACCTCTTTCCACGCGCGTGAATCTGTCGAGTTATCTCGGTTGTCTCCCATAACAAAAACAGAGTTTTCAGGAACGATATAAGGCTGGCCATCTGGAGGCCAGTTAATGCTGGTAAACTGCCTATGGGAAGGCCTGTTCTGCATTATCCAGTGTTCTACAGAGTTTAGATTCTCGCGGTACAGGTGCTTGATCTCCTTTGGGTCTTTGATGTCTTCAAGTACAGATCTATCGTGGTCGTGGTTTTCTCGCTGCTGGGGAGTGCCGTTTATGTAAATGATGTCATCTAGAATCTGAACCTTATCACCTGCAGTTCCTATCACGCGTTTTACGTAGTCGATGTCCGGGTCCCGCGGATACCTAAATACTATGATGTCGCCTCGTCTAGGCTCTCCCCATTCAGCGACGACTATGTCGGTAAAAGGGACTTTGAAATTGTAGGCAAGTTTAAAGGCCAGTAGCCGATCTCCTACTTTTATAGTCGGCTCCATAGAGGCCGTGGGTACATGGTAAGGAGAAACAACGGACCAGCGGAAGGCAAAAATAATCAAAATAAGTAAGCCTAAAGAACGCAGATTTTCGAATCCGAAAAATGTCTGAATAGCGTTACCTTTGGAGGACTCCGCAGAGGGCTTTGTCTTGTTTTTCTGGTCGTTTTCAGTGCTCAAAATCCACATCCTATAAATTGGCAGTAGCGTAACTAATTAATATTTAAGAAAAATAAGTAATTATTTTATCAAATCCAACTCAGAAAGCTACACTATTCATCGTCTAAAGTCACATAAATATCCGATCTAGTAGATTTCAGAATATTGATATCAAGCAAACCATGAAACCCACCGATAGACTATTGTATGAGGTACCTGTTTATAAATATTAGACTATTTAAGGCTTTGCTAGCAGTGACGTGGATATCAACTTTTAGTGCCACTACATTGCTTGGCTATTCCGCAAACAAGGTATGGATGGAGTTTCGAGATAATGGCCGCTACCGGGTATATGTAAATTATACCGTGCCAGAACTAAGAGAGTTTCGAGAAGTCTGGGTAGAGTTTGCGAAGAAAAAAGAAGCAGAACGCTACTATTTCGATTTAGTTCGAGGTGCGGACTTTTTCATGCCGGAAGCTAAGCTGCGTAGCTTTCAAGAAAAGCCAGCTCAGCCGACACCTTGGTAGTCATACCTTACCACCGCTAGTTCTAGTGAGAGCTATTTACGTTGCTGCTTTAGAATCGCTTCCAATTCGAGACCGGTTAGTGATTTAATTTGTTTGAGCATATCCCATAGTGCATAAATCATAATACTACTGCTACATATCATAATGACCGGAAAGCTTAGCGCAGTCATGCGGCCAAGCTCCTCGTTAAACTCGGGAGTTCCAGATGGACTTTTGAGCATATAGTAAGCTAGAACGAAATTTAGAATTGCGCTGACTAAGAAAGATAAAAATAATAGGTATGTTGACCTAATTAATACGGCCTCGAACTTCTGCTGACAGTTGTTTTCCTCGAGTGCCCTTTGAATCTTAGAAACATCTACCAGGTTCTCATTTAGTAGGAACATCTTTACTAGAGGCTTGCCTCTGTAAGCTGATATTAACAGTGCAAGGCCAAAAATCCCCGGCAATGCAGCTTCATTTACCGCGAACCAAAAGCCATCCAGTTTCATTAGGCCAAGCCCACCTTTAACAAGGACACTGACGAACCCTAGTGCCGATATAAAGTTAAATTTCCGTCTAGAATAGAAATCCCAAGCACCATATGCGAGTGGGAAAGAAAGTGCCGTAGCGAAGGCGACTTCCGGGCCTAGCTGCTCAGTTCCGCTAAGTTTCATTAAAATAAAAGTCGGTAGCGCAACGTTAAAAAGAAGGCTGATCCATACGTTCTCTTGTTTGCCGTTATTGCTTGTCATTAGACATTGCTCGCTCTTTCGAGCACGCCGTCTGAAAGCCTTGCACCGACTCTACTGATAACGTCGGAAGCTAGCAGCGCCGCTATATCCCCGCACTGTTTCAAATCTTTATCCTGCGTATAACCATACAGAAAGCCACCAGCAAACATATCTCCAGCTGCAGTCGTGTCTACGACATCTGTAGTAACCGGTGAGATCTCGGTCTTCTCTTTACTT
>JANQHA010000233.1 GCA_028282865.1 Oligoflexales bacterium | reverse complement strand
ACGAAGTGGAGTCACCCGCCATCCCAATCCGCACCTGGTCAATAAAGTTGTTCAATACCTGATGGTCCAAAGTCAAAGGTGCGTGAGTAAATGCCTCTTCGCCAAAAACCACCAACCCAATCCGATCGTCGGGTCTATCTGAGACAAAGTCCTTGATAACATACTTAACTGCCTGCAGCCGATTTGCAGTTTCATTATCTAACGAAAAATCTAGGGCACGCATACTTCCCGAGGTATCGACAGCCAAAACTATGTCGAGACCTTCGGTCTGCTGCTTGCGTTCACCACGGCCCGATTGCGGGCGTGCCATTGCTAAAACTAAAAAAAAGATTGCTCCCAGTCGAAATCCAAGAGGTAGATAACTCGCTAAAATACTTAAAAGAGACATCCGGCCTTTCTTTACTTGGGACAAGTCATCGACGGCAGTATATTTCACTGCCAGTCGTTTCTTCCTTCGTAAATGACGCCAAACAATCGGTATCAAAGCAAGAAGCAAAAGTAGAAATACAGGTTGAGCAAAATTCAACGAACCACAACCTCCTGGTCGACTAAAACCCGAGGTTTAAGAAGAGAGCATAACTCCTTAATCTTTTCCAAGTCTTGACGTGCTTGCTCGGCGGTCGCTGACCTTTCAGCAAACTTGACTAAGTCAGCTCGCTTTAAAAAGTCCCACATCAGACTCCACTCTTTATCGTCTAAAGGCAAAGATGATCTCGATAAGTATTGTTTCAATTCAGTAATCGTAAAATCGCTAGCCGAAATCCCTGCGCGCAGCTCAATATAGCCACGTAAAATACGACTTAACATAAAATAGAAATGCTCCCGGTCGGGTCGATCAAATGGCTCACTGACAATAAGCGAGTGAAGCTCCCCAGCGAGCCTAGTAGCTAAGTCAATTGGTTTATCAGGAGTTACGGTCGCAGCGACCTTGGTCGGTTTTGGCCGTTTAATCCACCACCGGATAGCCCAAAGCAATACGAGTAGACAAATCACGCCACCTAAGACCCACGGCCAAATCACAGCAAATCGTAACCCGTAGTCGGCTAAACCGGATATATCATTTAACTGAGGTTGCTGTGGATTCACGCCCGCCTCCGGTTGCCTCGACGCCTAAAGAATGTTTCAATTGCATGAACAACATCGGTGCCAGAAGAGAGTGCGATCGAGTCTATCTTGTGTCTTCGAAAAAACTTTGTCAGATGATCTGCTTTTTTCTTCACAAAACCTTGATAAGAATTCGAAAAATTCTGATCACTGGTATCGACTACCACTTGACGCCCACTTTCTGCATCAACAAAATTAAACACACCCAGCTTCGGCCAGCTGTACTCGCGAGGATCACTAACATCCACACAGACTAAATCATGTCGGGATCGCACAGATGCGAGGGTTGACTGGTAGCCGTGGTCTCTAAAGTCAGAAATCAAAAAACAAAGACTCCTGCGGTTAAGCACTGAGGCCATAAAACTCAAAGCAGCGGAAATATCAGTTTTCTTTCCCTGAGCTTTGTGGGTCATAATTTCTTGAATCACTCGCCAAACATGCCCCCTACCTTTTTTGGGGGGAATGAACAGCTCCACTTCATCAGAAAAGACGATAACACCAATACGGTCGTTATTTCTGGTTGCCAAAAAAGCCATAATAGCAGCGAACTCAGCACAGACTTCACGCTTGGTTCTGTCACCGCTGCCAAAATCCTGAGAGGAACTAGCATCGATCAATAGCATAACACTTAGCTCGCGCTCTTCACGGTAAACCTTAATAAAAGGTTGCTCCATGCGCGCGGTTACGTTCCAATCGATTGCCCGCACATCATCGCCAGGTGTGTATTCACGGACTTCATCAAACTCCATCCCGTGGCCCTTAAAAGCACTGGTATAGCCTCCAGCTAAGGCTTCGGTCACCAAATGCCCGGCCTTATATTGGATCTTTTTAATCTTGGCGAGAAGCTCTGCGGACAACATTGTTATGGAACATCAACCCCATCAAAAATCTGCTGAACAATCTGATCTGAGTCAAGTTGCTCAGCTTCGGCTTCGTATGTCAAAATAACTCGGTGTCGCAGTACCCCCATACCGATATCTTTGATATCTTGAGGGACTACAAACGTTCGACCTTGCATCATCGCCTGCACCCTGGCAGCTTTCTCTAAGTTAATCGAAGCGCGAGGACTAGCACCCACCTCAATAAAGCGTCTTAAAGATCCCAAACCGAACTGCTCGGGATCTCTAGTCGCAAATACAACCTGTACGATGTATTTTCGGATCTTATCTGCTACGTGAATCTGCTTTGCGAGCTCTCTCATCTCGAGTAACTCATGGCCACTAATAACAGACTCCAAAGCTATCTCCTCTCCAGAAGACATCCGAGCAACAATTTCTTGCTCCTCATCCTGAGATGTATAGCCAACTTTAACCTTAAATAAAAAGCGGTCCATCTGCGCTTCTGGAAGAGGATAAGTGCCTTCTTGCTCAATGGGGTTTTGAGTCGCCATCACAAGAAACGGATCGGCAAGCTGATG